>DAIDLI010000001.1 GCA_027449545.1 Acidobacteriaceae bacterium
GATTGCGAAAGCCCGGTCAACGCACCTCATGGTCTCGATTAGAAGTACGCCAAAGAAACGGCCGACCAGCACCCCACCTTGGCGGCCAATTGCTACAGCTCCTCCACCGTCACATGGTCATTTGTATAAATACAGATCTCCCCGGCGATCTTCATCGCCTTCTCGGCGATTTCGCGGGCGCTGAGCTGGGTGTTTTCGTAGAGCGCACGCGCCGCCGCGGTGGCGTAGCTGCCGCCCGAGCCGATGGCGGCGAAAGACTCATCGGGATCGATGACGTCGCCGGAGCCGGAGATGAGGAACGTCTGTCCCTTGTCGGCGACCAGCAGCAGGGCCTCCAGGTTGCGCAGCATCTTGTCGGTGCGCCAGTCCTTGGCCAGCTCCACTGCGGCGCGGCCCAGGTTGCCGGCAAACTGTTCCAGCTTGGCCTCGAAGCGGCCGAAGAGGTTGAACGCGTCGGCGGTGGAGCCCGCAAAGCCGGCCAGGATCTTGTCCTGGTAGATGCGGCGAATCTTTTTGGCCGAGTGCTTCAGCACATGATCGCCCAGCGTCACCTGCCCGTCGGCGGCCATCACCACCTGCCCGTTGCGGCGGACGCAAATTACGGTGGTGGAGCGAATTCGCGGTCTCTTGGTCATCTGCTTCTCTCGTCCAAATCGGGAAAAACCCAATGCAGACATTAGTATAGGTCATCCTCACCGCGCCGGCTCGCAGGCCTCCCAGCGCGACCGCCATTGCACGCGCAAGTTCTCTGTGGGTGGGATCCTGCCCTGTGGATTCCACCTGAGGTATTCTCTTGGTGGGAGCCTTGGGGTGGCGTCCCGCCAGGAATGGTCCTGTTCAGCAGACATGGTTGGGAGATTGCCGGCGGGGTGGCAATGATGACCGTTCTTGTCGGGGGGGCCGTGTGGCTGCTGGTGCGCCGCCGGCCCACCGAACAGGAACTGGAACGGGCCCGCCGCAAGCAACTGGTGCAGTTCGGCCGCCTGGTCGACGGCATGTTGCTCGACCTTTGCGAAGTCAACGGCAAAGAGGGCGATACCCTCAAGCTGCTCCTGTTCAACTACCGTATCGGCGGCGTCGATTACGAGTGTTCCCAGGACATTACGTATCTCCAGGAGATCGTCAACCCCGCCGAGGTGCGCGTGGGTTTTCCCTGCACCGTGCGTTACCAGCCCGGCAATCCCCAGAACAGCATCGTGATCGCCGAGGGTTGGTCGGGGCTGCGCGATGCGCTGCCGCAACTGGCCATCCGGGAACGCCGCGAATCGCTCGATCCTAGCAGCCTGCGCAAGCAGGGATGAGGAATACCCCCACGGAAAGAACGCTCTGAGGGATCGACGCCCGACTTTCCTCTATACCCTACCGGGGTTACACTAGAGACGATGCATGTCCACGCGGCCCCGGAGCAGAGTTCCAGAAAAACTTCCATTGTCCTGCGCATCTCGCTCGGCCTCACGCTCGGCTATGTCGTCGTTACGTTGATCGCCGGCCTGCGCGCCCATTCCCTGGCGCTGCTCTCCGAGTCGGGCCACAACGCTTCCGATTTTTTCGCGCTCCTGCTCAGCTTTGTCGCGGTCTACTTTCAGACCCGCCCCGCCGATGAGTCGCGCACTTTTGGCTACCAGCGCACCGGCGTCCTCGCCGCTTTCATCAATGCCGCCACGCTGATCGGCATCTCCATCTGGATCGCTGTGGAGGCCGTGCACCGCCTTTACGCGCCGGTGCTTGTGCATCCGCGCATCATGATGTACGTGGCCGCCGCCGGCGTGCTGATGAACGGCGCGATTGCCGCCCTGCTGTGGGGGGTGGCTCGCGACGTCAACCTGCGCTCCGCCTTCCTCCACATGGCCGGCGATACGCTGTCCACTGCCGCGGTGATCGCCGGCGGCGCCGGCATCCTGCTCACCGGCAAGGACTGGATCGATCCCGCTCTCTCGCTCATCATCGCCGCGCTGATCCTCTGGTCCAGCATCGGGATCGTGCGCGAGACGCTGAATATCCTCCTCGAAGGCACGCCCAGCGGCGTGTCGCTGACGCAGATTCGCGACGGAATGCAGCGGGTGGACGGTGTCATCAACGTGCACGACCTGCATGTCTGGAGCCTCGGCTCCAACTCCCGCGCCCTCGCCTGCCACGTCACCATCCCCGACATTCCTCCCTCCGAGAGCGCCTGCATCCTCGAGAAACTGAACCACGTCTTGCGCGACCACTTCCACATCAGCCACAGCACCATCCAGTTCGAACACATGAACTGCGGCGAGATGCAGGGCTGCGTGGTGCCGATCGAAGAGATGTCGCGCGAATCGGGTCACGAGCACCACCATCACCACTGAAGAGCAGGGAACGATGTAGCGTCCGCACCCGGACACCGTACAGTACCAGCAGGAGGTCCTGCATTGTCCCGTCTTCGCGTCTTCCTTGTTCTTCTTCCTCTCTCCGCGTTCTATCTGGTCGCCCACGCCTGGGCGCAGCCTGAGCAGGCCTCCGCATCCGCCGCCCAACTCAGCGCGCTCTCCGGCGAGTACACCTACGCGGCCGATCCCGGCACGCCGCTCAGCTTTTACGTGCAGAACGGGGTGCTGACCGTTGAATCCAGCCGCATGGCGCCCAGGCAACTGAACGCGGTATCGGTCAATGAATTCGTGGTGCCGGAGATGGGCCGCCTGCGCTTTGACTTCACTCGCGACGGCGCCGGCCGGGGCGCGACCGTCTTCCTCGCCAGCGACCCCGGCGTCGTCTACCACCGCACCGGCTCCGCTGTTCATCACGTTTTTCATGACTACGTGGCCTCCGACGTCATGATTCCCATGCGGGACGGCGTCAAGTTGCACGCCATCGTCCTGCGGCCCGTCGATATCCATACGCCCTTGCCGTTCCTGATGCAGCGCACGCCCTACGGGGTCAACGGCACCAGCCGCGCCTCGTTCTTCGCCCAGAACCCCGAACTGGCGCGCGACGGCTACATCTATGTGGCCGAAGATATCCGCGGCCGCTACGGCAGCCAGGGCAAGTTCGTGATGATGCGCCCGCTGGCGGACCACTCCAATCCCAACGCGGTGGACGAGAGCACCGACACCTACGACACGATCGCCTGGCTGCTCAAGAACGTGCCCGGCAACAACGGCCGGGTGGGCGTACTGGGGATCAGCTATCCCGGCTTTCTGGCCACGATGGCCGGCATCGATCCCCATCCGGCGCTGAAGGCTATCTCGCCGCAGGCTCCCATGATCGATGTGTGGCGCGGCGACGACTTTTTTCACAATGGCGCCTTCCGCCAGAGCTACGGCTACGACTATGTGCTCGACATGGAGTCCAGCAAGAAGTTCACCAGCGACGGCTACGGCAAAACGCCCGATGGGCAGCCCGAAGATGGGTATGATTTCTTCCTTAAGCGCGGTTCATTTCAGCAGGACGTAAAGCAGTCCGGTTCCAAGCTTCTGCCCACCTGGAAGCTGTTCCTGAATCATCCCGCCTACGACCAGGTGTGGCGCTCGCGGGGCGTCGAGTACCACCTGAACACCGTCGCCGTGCCCACCCTCACCGTCGGCGGCTACTACGACCAGGAAGATATGTGGGGACCGCAGGAAGAGTACAAGAAGCTCGAGCCTCACGACCGAGATCACCAGAACTTCCTCGTGGAGGGTCCGTGGCGGCACGGCTACTGGATCTCATCCTCCAATCACCTCGGCAACCTCCAGTACGGCCAGCCTATCGGTTCGGAGTTCCGCCGCCAGATCCAGGCCCGGTTCTTCGCGCACTATCTGAAGGGCGCTCCCGGCTTCGCGCTTCAGAACACCGCCAGCTTTCAGACCGGCTCCGACACCTGGAAGTATTACAAGCAGTTCCCGCCTGCCGACGCGCACACCATCAGCTTGTACCTTGAGGCGCACCACGCGCTGGCCTGGAACCGTTCCGCCGCGCCGGCGAAGTTCAGCTACATCAGCGATCCTGCCCATCCGGTGCCCTATCGCCACCGGCCCATCCAGCCCACCTACGGCCCCGGCTCGCAATGGTACGACTGGATGACCGAGGACCAGCGCTTCGTGACCGATCGCAAGGACGTGGCCGTGTGGACGCTGCCGGTTCTCCAGCACGATCTGACGCTCACCGGGGAAGTGGTCGCCGACATCTACGCCGCCACCACCGGTTCCGATAACGACATGGTGGTCAAGCTCATCGATCAGTACCCCGACAATGATCCCGACCCCAAGATGCGCGGCTATCAACTCATGACCAATATGGAGATCTTCCGCGGCCGCTATCTCTCCGGCTTCGACAAGCCGATGGCGCTTGCCCCCAACTCCATCCACGAGTACAAGTACTCGCTGCACGACGTGGATCACGTCTTCAAGGCCGGGCACACGGTAATGGTGGAGATTCAGAGCACGTGGTTTCCGCTCTACGACCGCAACCCGCAGACCTTCGTGCCCAACATCATGAAGGCCAGGCCGTCGGCCTACAAGGCGGAGACCATCACCATTTACTCCGGCGCCGGTCACGATTCGCGGCTGCTTCTGCCCGTGGTCAGCCGCTAGGCTCGTTTTCCCGGGAGTCAATCTCCAGGCCGTTTCTGCCCCGGCGGGCGCCCCAAATGCCCGCCGAATCCTTTCCCCGGCCGTCTGGATCAAAAGAAGGCGTGTACCCTAAAGGAGAGAGCGTACCCTGAGCGGTGCGTGGAGTTTTTACGTTGAACGTCAGGTATTTAACTTACATCCTCTCGGCGGCGCTGCTTAGCGGCGCGTCTTCGCTGGCAGGCCAGACGCACCCGGTCAAAGCTCCCAACAGCAAAAACCAGACCGTCACCAGGCTCGATTTGCCGCCCGCGCCCAAGCCCCTGCTTCCCGATGCCTTTGACGGCTGGGTGCAGACCGGCAAACCCCTGCTGAGCTCCGATCCCGCGCAGATCGACCCCGCGAATGTGGCCGCTCTCAAGGAATACGGCTTCAGCTTCGGCGAGGTCGCCCATTACCAGCGCGATGCCGGTGAAAAACTCACCCTGCGCGCCCTGCGCTTCGGAGACACCAGCGGCACCTACGGTGCGTACTCCTTCTACCGCCCCAACGGCTGGGCCAAGGAAGATATCGGCACCGGCGCCGCCTCAGACCACAATCGGGTGCTCTTCTGGAAGGGCAATACCGTGGTGGACGCAAACTTCTCCACCGTCGGCCCCATGACCGCCGGCGAGATGCGTTCCATCGCCGCGCATCTTCCCATGCCGGTGGGCAACAATGCTCTTGCGCCTCCCATCCTTTCCTTCCTGCCCACTGCCAACCTGGAGCATCGCACCGAACACTACGCGGAAGGCCCCGCCGGCTATAGCGGCGGCAATGGCGTCCTGCCAGCCAGCCTGATCGGCTTCGACAAGGAGGCCGAGACCGTGACGGCCAGCTATTCGCTCTCCTCCGGTCCCGCCACGCTCACCATCATCGAGTACCCCACGCCCCAGATCGCTCAGGCGCAGGAAAAGCTGATTCGCGATTACATCCAGGCTGGAGTCAAGAGTGGAGGCAAGGGCGTGCAGCCACCCTGGACCAAGCCGCTCAACGACTCCGACCAGGCCTCGCTGGAGGTGCGCCGCAGCGGCCTGCTCGTCGCCCTGGTCAGCGGCGACGCCATACCCGACGAGAGTCACCGGCTCATCGAGATGGTGCACTACGAAGCCAATCTCACCCAGATTCCCCAGCCCGTGGAATCCGAGGTGGCCAAGACCGGCAAACTGCTCATGGGCATCGCTGTCCTCGTGGTCGTAGGTTCGATCGCCGCTCTCCTGCTGGGATTCTTCCTGGGCGGAGGCCGCGCCATCTGGCGCGTTGCCCACGGCAAGCCAGCTTCCTCGCTCTACGACGCGGAGTTTATTCATCTCGATCTGCGCGAGAAGTGGAAGGAAGAGACGACGATCCACAGGCAGAATCCGAAGGGTTAATGACCCCTGAAGCCTGTGGAAAACACGGCCGTTTTCGGGCAAAAACCAGCCGAAAAGCCTGAAATACCAGAACTTAACAGGCGAACATGAGGCGAATGTTTGCCGCCCCTTCGCTTGCTGTGGATTTCTGTAAAATGCTGATTATGCGGCATTTATTTCTCTCGCACATTCTCCTTGACACCGTCTTTCCCCGCTCCTACTATGCAGCCAGAAAGTTTCGGCGGTTTGCCTCCGTTGGAACTATTCTCCCTGAGGGAAGAGCTGCCCTGTTGCCGGGCGGCTCTTTCCGTCTTTACGCTGTTTCTTCGCCCGCATTTCAGGCTTCTTCGCCCGCTGGATCGCTCCACTCAGCTCCGCAGACCTCGCAGAGCCAGGCATTCACCGGATCCGCGCTTTCCAGCACCGGGTCGGGAGCTCCGCAGCGCGGGCACACCGGGACCTCGTAGACCGGCTCGCCCAGCCGGGATTCCTCCAGGATGTCGGCCGGAATCGGCTGCTCCAGGACGTGGCGCGCTTCGTCGAGCTGATCGGCAGCCACCAGCACCCGCGGCGGCGCCTCCTCGAACTCGGCATGCACGGTATAGGCGCTGGGCCGCTCCACCCAGCACTCGATTCCGGCCCGCTTCAGCACCTCAGATACCTGCCACGCCTCCTGGGCGTTCCTGCACGGGCAGACTGGGGTCTTCCAGGTGTATTCCACGCGGCGGGCTTCCGGGGCTTCCTCTGCCGCTGCTGAGGAGGGGCGCGGCGCGGTCCAGCCCGGCGCCAGCGGGTCTCCAAGGCCGCGCAGTTTCATCTCGTCGCGCAGCGCCTGTTGCGCTGGAGGGGTCAGGTCGGCGAAGGCGGCAGCCAACTCCTCAAGCTGCTCGTCCAGCATGGAACGGTAATGTTGTGTGAGCGCGCGCCACTGCTCGGTCGGGCTTCCGTACATGGCTAGCAGTATAGCGACCGGCAAATAGCAGACGATAGAGAACCGTGTCCCCGAGGGATCTCCAGCAAGAGCGGAGGCTACTTCCTGGTCCCTTGTTCCCTCGGTCCCTGTCTTTACCGCATCTGCCGCAGCCCGAAGTCCACCAGCATGGCCCGCACCACCACCAGCGCGGTTACGGTGACCGCCGCCAGCAGGCAGGTCCAGAAGCCAATCCGGCTGTACGGCACAAACAACTCTCCCGAACCGGCGCCCAGATTAAACCCGACTTTCTCGGGCAAGATGGCTCGCACCGCCACCGCCAGGAGGAATCCCCCGGCCCACACCAGCGCAATTTTGAATGCGAGCTGAAGCGTCTGTGCCATGATGCTCATGAGTTCACCTGACGAAAATCCGTGCCGCTGCCCGCCGCGCAGCAATACGGTAACTTTACCTTCCGCAGGCGCAAAGATACAATCGAGAGAGTAGGGCGACATCGCAGATCGCCGTGGCGCAACCGTGTGCCCGGCCCCAGCATCCCCCGAGCCTGTGGGATGGTTGGATCGGCGAGAGCGCCGCGGACGCCGACGTAGCTCAGCTGGTAGAGCAGCTGATTCGTAATCAGCAGGTCGTCAGTTCAAGTCTGACCGTCGGCTCCAGTCTTTCGTGCCTTCCCCTTCTCAATTCACACTGACGATGGTGTCCAGGAACTGGTCGCGCATGCGGTGCAGGGTAGCGAGCCGCGCCAGGCCCTCCGAGCAGGGACCGCTGGCTTGCGAGCGGAGAATGTCTGCCGCCAGCCCGTGGAGCTGTTCGTGCAGAATCTCGATGGTCTGGAAGGTGGGCAACTGATCGCGCCCGGCTTGCCGCTCAGCATCCAGCCAGCCAGCCAGCCGGCATCCCTGCGCGTCCAGCGGCGGCGGAGTGTGACGCTTGCCTTGCAAGTACGACTCGAAAGCGCCCAGCCAGGCGCGGTGCTCCACGCTGGCCAGCAGCAGCAGGCGGTTGCCCGCATGCACGGCCGGCGCCTCGGCCCAGCGCGGATCGGGCCGCCAGTTCCTCACCCACTGCGGCAACTCCTGGGCGGGCATAGGCCGGGCAATCCCATAGCCCTGCGCCAACTCGCAACCCAGATGCAGCAGCATGAGGCCGTGGTCGACGCTTTCCACGCCTTCCGCCACGATCTCTCGGCGGAAGGCGTGGGCCAGCCCCAGTACTGCTTCCAGGATCGAAAGGCTCTCCGGATCCTCGAGAATGTCGCGCACAAAGCTCTGGTCGATCTTGAGGGTTTCCACAGGCAGGCGCTTCAGGTAGGTCAGCGAGGCGTAGCCGGTGCCGAAGTCGTCGATGGCCACCGAAACCTTCATGCCGCGGCAGGCCTCGAGCACGCTCGAGGTCTGCACCAGATCCTGGAGCGCGCTGGTTTCCACCACCTCGAGCTCCAGTTTGTTCGCTTTCACCCGGGGATGCGCGGCCAGCAGCCGGCGCAACTGCTCGGCAAAGTCCTTCTGCTGCAGTTGCAACGCGCCGAGGTTGACGCTGACCGGGATGTCCAGCCCGATCTTCTGCCAGGCCTCGATCTGCGCCAGCGCCGTTTCGATCACCCACTCCCCCACTTCGATCGAGAGCGGATGATTTTCCAGAGTGGGCAGGAACTGGCCCGGCAGCAGAAGCCCGCGTTCGGGATGCTGCCAGCGGATCAGCGCCTCCGCGCCCACCACCGCGCCGGTGCGCATGTTCACCTTGGGCTGGAAGTACAGCACAAATTCCCGGTTCGCCAGAGCCTGCAGCAGGCGCTCCAGCTCCTGGCTGCGCACCTGCACGGTCAAGTCCTGGCTCGAATCGAAGATGGCATAGCGGTTCCGTCCCGCCAGCTTGGCCTGATACATCGCCTGGCCCGCCTGGCGCAATAGCTGGTCGGCGTCGGGATCGTCCGGGGCGGGATAGATCGCCACGCCAATGCTGGCAGTCACGCGCAACTCGTGCGCTCCCACCCGCACCGGCTTCGCAGTCGCTTGCAGGAGCCGCTTGATCGACGGACCTGCCGCCTGGGCGTCCAGCAGGTCCAGAATCACCGCCGCGAATTCGTCGCCCCCGAGCCGTGCCAGCGAATCCCCCTCGCGCAGCGCTCCATTCATCCGCTTGGCGAAGGCGATCAGCAGGTTGTCGCCCGTCTCCTGCCCATAGCGCTGATTGATGCTTTTGAACCCGTCGAGATCAAGGTAGGCGAGCGCAAGGAACTGGCCGCGCCGGTGTGCCTGGGCCATCGCCTGGCGCAGGCGGTCGGCCAGCAGCGAGCGGTTGGGCAGGCCGGTCAGAGCATCGTAGTGGGCCACGTGCTCCAACTGCTGTTCCTGCTCTTTGAGCTGTGTGATGTCTGAGAAATGGGCCACATATTGCACTACCTTGCCGGCGGTGTCGCGAACCGCATGAATCGACAGCTTCTCCGCGATGATCTCGCCGCCTTTGGTCCGGTTCCAGATCTCTCCCGCCCAGTGCCCGTTCTTCAACAGAGACTCCCACATGTTCTGGTAGAACTCGGGCGTCTGCACTCCCGACTGCAAAATGCGCGGATTCTTGCCCAGCACTTGCTCGCGGGTGTAGCCGGTGATGCGTGTGAATGCCTGGTTCACCTCCAGGATGTTGCCCTCGGCGTCGGTGATGAGGATGCCCTCGGTCGCGTTCGTGAAGACGCCGGCGGCCAGGCGCAGACGCTCCTCGGTCTCCTTCTGCGCGGAGATGTCCTCGCTGAAGATCACGATCCCGCCAACCTGCCCTTCGCCGTTGTACCAGGGCCGAACCTCGCGCCGCACCCAGTGCTTCCTCCCATTGCCCCAGGTAAAGAGCACCTCGTGTTGCGGAAAGGCTTCTCCCGCCAGGGCGCGGCGGTGCATCTGCTTCCAACCCTTTTTCAAATCTGGGAAGAGCTCGTAATGCGAGCGGCCCACAAGGTTCTCGATGCCGGTCAGATCGTACATCTCTTTCCAGCGCTGGCTCGCCGCCAGGTAGTGCATCTCGCGGTCGAGCATGGCCAGGCCGGCGGGCGCATGCTCAATAAAGAGCTGCAACAGTTCCTTGCTCTCGCGCAGCGCGGTCTCCGCCTGCTTCTTTTTCGTCACATCCTGCACGGTTCCATGCAGGATCGCGGGCACACCAACCGCATCGCGCTCGATCCGTCCGCGGGTAAAGACCCAGCGCACCGCGCCGTCGCTCTGGCGCAGGATGCGGTATTCGCGCTCATAGACCTCCGCCTGACCGGCGAAAATTCCTTGCAGACGCTCTGCGACAATCTGCCGCTCCTCCGGATGCATGAGCTGGAAGAACTCCTCCAGCGTGCGCTCCTCTGGCTCCGCCTCAATGCCCAGGATCTTTCGCAATTGAGCCGATGGACTCCACCGACTGGTCGTCAGGTCCAGGGAGAAGCTGCCCAATCCGGCAATCTCCTGCGCGTCCCGCAGCCCCCGCTCCACCTCGATCTCCGCGGTCACGTCCGCCGCCAGACCAAAGATGCCGATGATCGCGCCTTCGCTGTCATTCAGCGGGTACTTGCGATCGTCGAACCAGATGCGCTGGCCGGACTGGCTGACAGCCGCGACGATGTCATTGAGCCGCCGCCCTTCGGCAAAAACTCTGCTTTCGCTGCGGTAGGAGATATCGGCCAGCTCCTCCGGAAAAAGGTCGTAATCGGTCTTGCCCAGGAGTTCGTCCGTCGATTGGGCGGACTCGGCCATCTTCACCAGCGCGCGACTGGCGGCCACAAGTACGTGGTGCCGATTCTTGATATAGACAAGATCGCGGGTGTGATCGATCAGCGTGGCAAAGCTACTCGACAGAGCAGCCGCTCCGGCGTCGGGAAGACCTCGCGCATCCCGAAGCAGAAGATCGAGAACGACGGCGCCGGAGTTCTCCCTGCGCTTGGCTGCCTCCGCCACCACGCAGCGGATGCGTCCATCGGCGGCGCGAAGGCGCAGATGCAAGGGCCCGGGGCGCACTTCTCCACTGGGCGAGAACAGCCGATCGGCGATCTCCGCGTCTTCGCGGTGAAATCGCTCCTGAAGGCGAATTCGTCCGGAGAGAAGATCGTCCGCTGGGAAGCCGAGAAGCGGCTCTATGCCTCCGGTGACCGACTGCACCGTGCATTCATTTGCGATCGCGAGCAGGATTCTTGCCTCTACCGATGAGCCCATCATCTGCAATTCATCCGCTCTTGCGCGCGGGGGAAGTCTTACCGGCAGCCATTAGACACCTTCCCGCGGAAGGCGCGCAATGGCATGCCCGGGGCCCCGGGCAAATCTGTGAGTCTCAGATCTGGGGAAAAAGAGGCT
>DAIDLI010000002.1 GCA_027449545.1 Acidobacteriaceae bacterium
CCGAACTTGGGGGTTCGAATCCCTCCGCCCCTGCCAGATTGGAAAGAGTGCACAGGAAGCAGTGCACAGTGGGTAGTTGGAGCATTGGCTGGAATGGCAATGCGACCTTGATTGACAAGACTGATCACGGTTCACTGCCGACTGTTCACTGTAGAAGGATCAGAAGTATGGCAACGAAGACGACGGCAATCGAACGTGGCGACGAGCGTTCCGCACGGCGGCAGGATCCCGGCGCCCTTCAGGAATTCTCGGGCGGCGTGGTCGGCAAGTGGAACGAGCTCAAGCGTTTCCTGAGCGATGTGCGCGCGGAGATGCGCAAGGTAGTGGCGCCCGGGCGCAAGGAAGTCGAGGTGACGACGGCGGTAGTGATCGTCACGGTCTTCATCTTCGGCGTCTTCTTCTTCCTCACCGACCTGGTGTTCCGCACCGGGATCGACGCCCTTCTGAACAAGATGGGTGGAATGTAGCCCAGGCAGGACGAAAGAGAACAGAATGGCAGACGAGCTGGAACAATCCGCGCCAAGCGAAGAGACGCAGGCCGAGCCGCAGGCAGAGCAGCCGAACGAGCGCTTCAAGTGGTACATCCTGCATGCCTACTCGGGCTTTGAGCGCAAGGTGAAGGAGTCCATCGAGAGCCGCGTGCAGGCCTTCGGCCTGGCCGATCGCGTGGGCCGGGTGATGATTCCCACCGAGCCGGTGACGGAGATCGTTAACGGCAAAAAGCGCACCGTGGAGCGCGTCTTCCTGCCCGGCTACGTACTGGTCGAGATGGAACTCGACAACAACCTCTGGCACGTTCTGAAGGACACGCCCAAGGTCACAGGTTTTCTGGGCACCGGCGACAAGCCCGTTGCGCTGAGCGAAGAAGAGGTGAGTTCGATCCTCTTCCGCAGCGAGACGGCCAAGGAGAAGCCGCGGCTCAAGATCAAGTTTGAGAAGAACGAGCAGGTCCGGATCACTGACGGGCCGTTTGCCAACTTCAACGGCGTAGTGGACGAGATCAACGAAGATCGCGAGACCCTGAAGGTGATGGTGACGATCTTCGGCCGCTCCACGCCGGTCGAGCTCGAGTTCGGCAAAGTCGAAAAGATTGAGTAGTCGGAGCTTTTAGCAATTAGCTTTCAGCTTCTAGCCGGTTGGGCAATCTAGCGGCCGCCGGTTGCGAGCGAACCCTAAGGCGCCGGCACCAAAATTCGCATCAGCAAACAACCAGCTAAGAGCTCATCGCTAGAAGCTAGAAGCTGGTTCCGAAGGAACCAAATCATGGCACCTCCGAAGAAAGTAACCGGCTACGTCAAGCTTCAGATCGAAGCCGGCAAAGCGACCCCGGCGCCCCCGGTCGGCCCCGCGCTGGGCCAGGCGCAGGTCAACATCATGGAGTTCTGCAAGCAGTTCAACGCGCGCACGCAGAACAAGGAGATGGCCGGACTGATCATTCCGGTGGTCATCACCGTCTACGGCGACCGCACCTTCAGCTTCGTCACCAAGACGCCTCCGGCCTCCATCCTGCTCAAGAAGGCCGCCGGCATCGACAAGGGCTCGGGCACGCCCAACAAGGAAAAGAAGGGCAAGGTGACGGAGAAGCAGGTCCGCGAGATCGCCACCCAGAAGATGCCCGACCTGAACGCCGCCTCGGTGGAGTCCGCCATCAAGAGCATCAAGGGCACGGCGCGTTCGATGGGAATCGACGTCGTCGCCTAGGAAACCCTGGATTCTAACCGGCTGTCCGGTGGCTCTCCGGACCCACGTACCAGGCGCATATCAACACACAGAAGGCCCTCCCGGGCGGAGGGCCTTCTGCTTTGGTGAGGGGTTGGGCGCCGTTACTTGGGCGGAGCCGGTGTAAAGAGCTCGGGCTTGCGGCTGGGCTCTGGCTTCGGTTTCGGCTTGGGCGCCTTCTTCACTTCCTTACGGCCTTTGTCTTTGTTTCCCATACGAGGAAGAATGCCACAAAGCCGGAACAGAGGGAAGAGGCGGAGGGCTGACGCAGGCGCCCTTACCCGCCCCGGGGCCAGCTACTGAGCCTGGTGCTGAGCCGGAAAGACGAACACCTGTTCCGGCGACTCCACCTTGGCTCCAGGCACTTCCAGCTTCATGCGAAGGCTGCCTACCTGGGCGCGGCCGTCAAACGGCGCCGTGAAGTATACGCTGTACTGATTCTCCAGCCGCCGCCGCAGTCCCTTGAAGTAGGGATCGAACGAGACCGGATTTCCGAAGCCTTCCCAGAAGCTATAGCCGCCGGTGGCTTCGGTCACCTCCGCCATCAGGTTCTGGCCGTCCATCTGCGCCCAGCCGAACTGATCCAGGCGTCCCTGATCTTTCCAGTAAATGAAGTAGATGGTGATGCCGCTGCGAATCGAATCGTGAATTGCCGCCAGAACATAGGGATCTTCGGGATCGTAGTGGACGTAGTAGTCGTCGATCCCGTCTCCTATGACGACCAACTCGCGGCGCGCATTCGGATCACGCGAAGGCCAGTTCCTCGCCAGGTCGGAGATGCAGAAGTAAGGGCTGGCTTCCATACCTATCGGGCCCGCCGGCAGGTGCAACCCCTTCAGAATCTGCTGTGGGTCGGAGGAGAACGGGCCGGTCAGCATGGCGCGGCCGTTGATCATGTACCCAAAGGTCATCTTCGTGTTGGGGGGAAGCTCCTTGACGAAGTTGGTGAAGTCGCTCATCTGCGTTCCGACGCTGGTGCGGGTGTCCGAGTCCATCAGGACCACCAACTCGACGGGCCGGTTGCGGGCGGAGGCAAACGAGGTCACCTGCCCGTTTTTGCCGTCGAACTTCAGCATCTTTACATCCTGCTGGGAGGCGACCACGGTCTGTTCCTTGCCCTTGGGCATCACCGTGATGAGCGCCCGTCCCTGGGCGGTCTTGTTCTGGGCAAAAGCGGCCGGGGATGTGAGCAAAATCACCGCGACCACCGCCAAAAAGAATCGAGAATGCTTCATACACGCTCCTTACCGGCGCCGCAGAGGACGCCGCACAAAAACCCCAAAGGACTTAGATGGCAATGCGCCGAATTTGTTGCGGTTGCATCCCGAAAATGCGCAGGTTGGGCACTCGGCTGGCTAAGCCGGAGCTCAGGCAACCCAATCCTTTACCCTAGAAGGTTGAGAGGCATCTTTTATGACTCAGATTCAGCAGGAAGACCTGATTGCCAGCGTTGCCGGCGCCTTGCAGTACATCAGCTACTACCATCCAGTCGATTACATCCGTGGGCTGGCCCAGGCGTACGAGCGTGAGCAATCTCCCGCCGCCAAGGACGCCATGGCGCAGATCCTGATCAATAGCCGCATGTGCGCCGAGGGTCACAGGCCCATCTGCCAGGACACCGGCATTGTGACGGTATTCGTGAAAGTGGGCATGGATGTTCATTTCGAACGCAAGCCGGGCGAGGCGGTGCTGGACTTGCAGGAGATGATCGACGAGGGCGTGCGGCGCGCCTATCTGGATCCGGAGAACAAGCTGCGCGCCTCGGTGCTGGCGGATCCGGCCGGCGCACGCAAGAACACCCGCGACAATACCCCCGCATGCGTCGCGGTGGAACTGGTCAAGGGCGGCGAGGTGGAGATCACGGTGGCGGCCAAGGGCGGCGGCTCGGAGGCGAAGAGCAAGTTCGCCATGCTGAATCCCTCCGATTCCATCGTGGACTGGGTGATCAAGACGGTGCCCACCATGGGCGCGGGCTGGTGCCCGCCGGGCATGCTGGGCATCGGCATCGGCGGCACGGCCGACAAGGCCATGCAACTAGCCAAGGCCTCGCTGATGGATCCGATCGATATCCAGGAACTACAGGCACGCGGCGCCCAGACCACCGCAGAGAAGCTGCGCCTGGAGATCTATGACAAGGTGAACCGCCTGGGCATTGGCGCCCAGGGCCTTGGCGGTCTCACGACCGTTCTCGATGTGAAGGTGCTGGACTACCCCTGTCACGCGGCCAATCTGCCGATCGCCATGATTCCCAACTGCGCGGCTACCCGCCATGCGCACATCGTGCTGGATGGCTCCGGCCCGGTGTATCTGGACGCGCCCAGCCTGGAAGACTGGCCACAGTTGACCTACGATGTGGCGGGGGCGCGGCGCGTGAATCTCGACAGCATCACCCGCGAGGAGGTCGCCAGTTGGAAGCCGGGCGAAGTGCTTCTGCTGAACGGGAAACTGCTGACCGGCCGCGATGCCGCACACAAGCGCATCACCGACATGCTCAACCGCGGCGAGAAGCTGCCGGTGGACTTCCACGGCCGCTTCATCTATTACGTGGGACCGGTGGACCCGGTACGCGAAGAGGTGGTAGGGCCGGCGGGGCCGACAACAGCCACGCGCATGGACAAATTCACCCGCCAGATGCTGGCTGAAACCGGCCTGCTCGGCATGGTCGGGAAGGCCGAGCGCGGTCCGGCGGCCATCGAGGCCATTCGCGAGTTCGGCGCCGTGTATCTGATGGCGGTGGGTGGCGCGGCCTACCTGGTGGCCAAGGCGATCAAGGGCTCGAAGCTGATGGCCTTCGGCGAACTCGGCATGGAGGCGATCTACGGGTTCGACGTGAAGGACATGCCGGTGACGGTCGCGGTGGACTCCAAGGGCACCAGCGTCCACCAGACCGGTCCTGCCGAGTGGGCGCAGAAGATCGCCGGCATCCCGGTGCTGCAATAAGGTGGGGAACCAGGGAATGACATGAGCTGGATGACTGCCGACCGGTGGCGGCTCGCTGAGATTACCAGGCGTCAGGCAAAAGGGAATGGGCGCATACGCTTTTCGCGGATGCGCCCATTCTCTTTCCTGGCAGGATCAGTCTCTTGATCCCCTTGTTTTGCAAATTCCTGGCTTACTGTTTTCCGAAGCGCAGTACGAAGCCGCCGGTAAAGCCGCGGCTGGCCTGCAAGGTCGAGCCATAGCCGGTGAAGAAGTACTCGGGGGCCAGGCGCAGAGCCAGGTTTGGGGTCACGTTGTATTCGCCCAGGATAGCGGCGCTGATGGCGAAGGTGCTGGCATCGGGGTAGAGGCCGAGGGCGGTGCTGCCGAGGCGGTTGGTGTCGCCGGAGAAGTTGCCGTGCGACCAGCCGCCCATGCCCCGGAGCGCGACGGAGTACTTGGGCTGCATGTAGATCCGGTAGGACGGGCCGGCCATCACGTCATATTGGCTGATGGCGGGCCGGGTCAGGCCGTACTGGTTCAGGCCGACGTAAGCCGTTCCGAAGTAGCCGCGGCCGTCCAGCGTGATGCCGAGCCGTTCGCTGGAATAGCGGGTCATGCCGAAGTCCCAGGCGTAAAACGTGAGCTGCTGAAGAGACGGGCCCGGGCTGAAGCGCAGATAGCCCATGCCGGCATAGGCCTCGTAGCGGTGATCGTAAGCGGCGCGAATGGCCGCCTCGCGGCGCTGCAAGCGGCGCTGGCGGATGCGCGCCTGCACGGTAAGTTGGCCCTGCGTCTCACCTGCGGGCAGTTGCGCCTGGCTGGAGGAACTGCTGCTGGGTGCTTGGCCGAGGATGGCGGGAACGACTGGCAGACTCAGGGCCAGGACACAGGCAAGACGGCGAAAAGAGCGCATTGCGATCGGAATTCCTCCACGGGATTGCGGAAGCAAAACTACAGATGAACTGGAGCCTCCCCCATAGGGTATTACATCACCCCCAGCCCCTGTTCCGGGCCAGTTTCTCGGCGCCTCGACGGGGTTTTTGCCAGCTTGTCTGCCTGCCTTCCCGTGGCCGCATGGGGCGCGGGAAGGCAGGCTCCGCAGAGCGTTCAGTTTTGGCGCCGGCCGCATGAAGCATTTGTCATGAGACTCTGTTGTTTGATCCGCCGTCTGAACAATCAGGAACATGCTGGATCGTGTCTGGTAGAGTGGTCCCTGGGTCATCTCCCAATTCAGGGAAGCGTACAGAGTCTCTCCACTAATCTGAATAAAAGGCCGGAGGTCATCGAGAATCGATGGGTCGACTTGTATTAGGTATTGTCATTGGACTGGTGCTGGTGCCGTGCATCGTGCTGGGCTGGTTCAAGTGGGGGAATCCCCCGGTAGCAGTCACCGATCATCCCTTTCCGTTGGAGAAGCAGATCGTTGCCATTCCCCGGCACGCCCGCATCGAGCGCGACATGATCAAGACGCCGCCGATTCAGCCGACGGCCGATGATTTCATCGCCGGCGCGCATATCTACCAGGAGCAGTGCTCCGCCTGCCACGGTTTCCACGGCAAGCACTCGGACTTTGCGGCCCACATGTATCCGCGGGCTCCGCAGCTCTGGGACCGGCACCACAATGGCAAAGTGGTTGGCGTGAGCGACGATCCTCCGGGCGAGACCTATTGGAAGGTGGCCAACGGCATCCGGCTGACCGGCATGCCTTCCTACGAGAAGATTCTGAGCACCACGCAGATGTGGCAGGTGAGCCTGCTGCTGGCGAACGCCGACAAGCCGCTGCCGCCCGAGGCGGTGGCGCTGGTGAGCGGGCAGACGCCGGCTCCCGCCCCGGCTCCTGAAGCGCAGACGCCCACCAAGCCCGGCAAGAAGAGGTAAACCGGCGGACGGAAGAAAGAGGGAAAGGCAATGAAGTTCCTGGAACTGCTGCGCAAGGGGCTCGGTTATGTGTTTATGAGCATGGGCGTTTCGCGGCCGGGAACCAAAGCACGACCGTCGCCTCCTCCACCTCCGAAATCCGGCTCCTGAACTCCGACGGCCGCAGTCATCCGCTGCGGCCGTTTTGTTTTTGTCCGCCCGGAATCCTTGGCCCCGGCTGCATCCCAGCCCGGATGCAATCATCCAACTCGTACAATGGAAGGGAAGCGATAGCTTACCTCGGCAATGGCGGACCAAGAGCGCAGCAATCCCCAAAAGGCAACTCCGCAGGCGACCCGTCGCAAAGGCGAAGAAGACCCGATCGGCAAGGTCCACGACTCCCGCCTGATGCGACGGCTGGCGCACTATGTCCGCCCGTATTGGGTGCAGGCCACCGTCTCCTCGCTGGCGGTACTTCTGAAGTCTGTCAGCGACGTGGCCGGGCCGTTCCTGATGATGCTGGGGATCGATCATTATTTTCCGGGCGGCGCCGACCGCGCCGGCGCCGCCAGTGTGCTGCACGGTTTCAGCTCCGGTGCCTGGCTGACCCGTCATCTTGCCTCCGATCCGTGGACCGGCATCACGCAGTTGGCCGGCATCTACCTGGCCCTGCAGATCTCGTCGTACCTCTTTGAATTCATCCAGACCTACCTGATGCAGTGGACCGGCCAGAAGATCATGTTCGATCTGCGCCGCGACATCTTCCGGCACATGCAGCGCATGCACGTGGCCTTCTTCGATGCGCATCCGGTGGGCCGGCTGGTGACGCGCCTGACCTCCGATGTCGACGCCATTAACGACATGTTTACGGGCGGCGTGCTGGCCATCATCGACGACTTCTTCACGCTTAGCCTCATGGCCGTGGTGATGCTGAGCATCAAGTGGTGGCTGGCACTGCTGGCCTTTGCGGTGCTGCCGCTGATCCTGGTGGTCACGCGCATCTTCCGCAACTCGGTGCGCGAGAGCTACCGCCGCGTGCGCGCCGCAATTGCCCGCATCAACAGCGTGACCCAGGAGCACATCACCGGCATGAGCGTGGTGCAGCTCTTCAACCGCGAAGAGCGCGCCTACCGCGATTTTGAGGTAGTGAACCGGCAGCACATGGTGGCGTTCAAAGACACCATCTTCGCTTACGCGCTCTACTATCCCTCGGTCGAGCTGCTTTCCTCGATCGCCATCGCGCTGGTGGTGTGGCGCGGCGGCTTCAGTGTCATCGCCCGCGGCGCGGTCACGATCGGAATGCTGGCCAGCTTCAACATGTACTCGCAGCGCTTCTGGAGGCCGATCCAGGATCTGAGCGACAAATACAACATCCTGCAGGCGGCGATGGCGGCGTGCGAGCGCATCTTCCGGCTGATGGATACGGCGCCGGAGATCGTCTCCCCGGCGAATCCCATGGAGGGCGACGGCTCCAATCGGCTCGAATTCCGGCATGTGTGGTTCACCTACCAGAAGCTGAGTGACGAGCAGAAAGCCGCGGTGCAGGCGGCACGCACAATCGAGGAGACCGATCCGGCCCGCATGTCGGAGATGCTGGCGGGCATTGACGGAATCGAGTGGATCCTGAAGGACGTCTCCTTCACGATCGAACGCGGGCAATCGGTTGCTATCGTCGGGCACACAGGCGCGGGCAAGACCACGCTGACCAGCCTGATGATGCGCTTCTACGATGTGACCGGCGGCCAGGTTCTGCTCGACGGCGTCGACCTGCGCCAGCACGATCTGCTCAAGCTACGCCAGCATTTCGCCGTGGTGCTACAGGATCCGTTCCTGTTTACAGGCACACTGGCCGAAAACATCCGCCTGGGCAATGAGGAGATCGACGCCGAGCGCATTCGCCAGGCCGCCCGCGACGTCAATGTGCTGGACTTCATCGAGACTCTTCCGGGGGGCTTCGACGAAGCGGTGCAGGAGCGCGGCAACTCGCTCTCCACCGGGCAGAAGCAGCTCATCAATTTTGCGCGCGCGCTGGCGTACAATCCCCGCATCCTGATTCTGGACGAGGCCACCTCGAGCGTGGATACCGACACCGAACTGCGCATCCGCTCGGCGTTGGAGCGGATGGTCGAGGGCCGCACCAGCGTGCTCATCGCTCACCGTCTCTCTACGGTACAGCGGGCCGACACCATCCTGGTGATGCATCGGGGGCAGCTTCGCGAGATGGGCTCGCACCAGGAACTGCTGGCCCAGCGCGGCCTCTATTGGAAGCTTTACCAGTTGCAGTACAAGGATCAGGAGATCGGCACGGTTCCGCCTTCCTCCGGCGAACCTTCTCCTGCCCGCGCCTAGCACGCTGTCCAGCAGGTGAAAGGCTGGGCGATCTACTGCGCTCACCCCGATCCTCTGCCGCGAACCGGATCGCTCGCCTCAGGTTGCGCGGAGCGCGCCTGTTCGCTGTTCTTGCGTCTGCCTCAATGACCGGGTTGATTGACACTGCACAAGACAAACCCTATATTGACATTGTTCATCCACACATCACCGTGCTTTTCTCGAACGCTTCTTCTCCGCTCGCGGTGATTAGCGCTTCATCGGATTCGCATGTTCGTCGAGAGAGCGCGCAGGAGAAGAACCATGAGGGGCGGATTTGCGATCCCGTTCGTCCTGGCCGCGGCTGCTTTCCTGGCGAATGCGGCTCCGTCCTTCGCTGGTGAGCAAAACGACACGCTCCACATCACCCATCAATACGCGGACGCGGACGCACGAAGCATGATCGGGCTACCGATGGGAAGCCACAAGACCATCGTTACGCAGGACGGGCAGCTTCAGTGGTCGCAATGGAGTCTCGCACGCAAGGGGCGGGCCGTGCTGTTTGGTTTCAGCGAGCAACTGGATGGCGCGCTGGGCATTCACCTCAGCGAGGTGACGAACGACCAGACGAAGCCATTGGTTGCCGCCGGCCAGCATCTGTACCAGATGCGCTTTCCCTTCGTCGTAACCAAATGGAAGGCCGGGCAGATGAGCGCCGAGGAGACCGCATTTCCCGTCGAGGCGGATGGATGCGGTATGGACGTAGTTGAAATCACGGCGTCGAATCACAGCGACGAGCCTCGCATACTTGAGCTGAAGCTCGACGGAAAACAGCGCAATCTGCCTGCCTTTGCCAGCGGCTCGCACCTGGCTACGCGTGACGGCAAGCTGTTGGCCGTGGTGGAACCGCGGCGTGGTGTCAGCCGGCAATTTACCGAGACCGACGATCTTGTGCTTGTACAGCAGCGTGTGGTTCCGGCGCACGGCTCTGTAACGTTCTGGATCAAGCTTCCCTATGAGCTCGCCGTTGCGCATCTGCCTGACCTCACCCCTGCCAGCGCGTCCAGTCTGCTGACGGATGCGGCGGGCCAATGGGAGAGATTCTGGGGCCAGGGTACGCAACTCCAGCTTCCGGCGCGAGAAAAGGAGCTTTCGGATTTCTATCAGGCTTCCGTGGCTTACATGGTGATGCTGACGGAGCGCGACGAACAGGGAGACTTGTGGACTCTGGACGGTCCCGCCGAGTATCGAGAATTCTGGGGCAGAGGCGAGTACTTTCAGGCGCGTGCGATTGAGTTTGCCGGTTATCTGCCGATTGCGCTCGAAACGGTGAAGCACACCTTCAGTTTGCAGAAGCCGGATGGTGAATGGGATGGTCCGGTGACCAGTGGCTGGCCGGCATGGGATAACATCGGGGGCAATGCAGCCTCAGTTTGGGACTACTACCTGCTGACGCGAGATTCAAGCTGGTTGCGGAGTTCGTACCCTCATCTTGCCGGCGCCGCGGAGTGGATCAACCTGCATCGCGCAGAGAGTATGGTGCCGGAAGATGCGCCTGCCGCCAGCAAACCGATTCATCGCCAGATTCCGTGGAGTTGCACACCGGAGACTTCGCCCTCGCTCAAGCCCGGCGAAAAACCCTACTGGTACGGATTGCTGCCATGGGGATACGGCGACAGCGGCCTGCCGGAAGGGCACGCTTTCCCTCACAACACCTGGGGGCTCTACACCGAAAAGATTGCGGAGAGCGCGGCTGAGATTCTGGGCAGGACGGAGGATGCGCGAGGCTTCGCCTCCGATTACGAGGACTACAAGCACGCATATTTCACCGCCATGCGCCGCTCCATCGCGCTTGAAAAACAGGATGCTCCTTACCTGCCGGCCATGCCAACCGAGCCGGGAGCCGATGTGTCGCAGAGCCTGATTGCGGTTTACCCCACGCGCTTGCTGAAGCCTGATGATCTTTGGGTAACCAATCTGCTCAAGCGGATGCGCCGCGACGAACTGCAAGGGCTGCCTACCCATATGGCCTGGATGGGCGCTGGGGGCGTATGGCCCAGCGAGTCGTTGAATGTAGCCGAGACTTATTTGCGGCGCGGCGACATTGACAAGACGGTCAGTCTGCTGCTCGCGAGCCTCAATCACACCTACACGACCGATACGTTTCGCGAGGAGATCAAGGTCGATAAGAACCTCCCTGTGGCTTGTGCCTCTGGCCAATCCAAGGATGTGCCTGATGGAGACGGCACCGGGGATATGCCGGAGGCCTGGGGACCTGCCAATCTGATCCTGCTGCTGCGCGACATGATCTTCTACGAGGATGGCGACTCCCTGCACATTCTTGCGGGCGTCCCGGCCAACTGGATTGCTCCGGGCGAAAGCCTTTCCATAGGCTCGGCACCAACCACGCTAGGCGGCAAAATTTCGCTGCGGCTGCATTCTTCGCGGGCAGGGCAGATGGATCTCCATCTCGAATCCTCTGTCAAGGTGGCGGAGGCCACCATTCGTTTCCCACTTCCGCCGGGTGCCACACTGCGTTCCGTGACCGTGAACGGGAAGCCTGCAAGCCCTGCGGGCAGGGATACCCTTCGATTGACGGATCTTACCGGCGTGACAGATATCCAGGCGGAATTCTGATCCGGCTGACCGTCGCAAATTACTTGTCTCGTGCAATTTGCGATTCTTTTTCTTGAACCAAAGCAGACCTTAAGCCGGCTCTGCCTGGTCCTGGGGCGAGTCGGCCAGGACGGCCGCAGAAAAGCAAACCGCGCGTCTTCGCCGGAGGCCTGCCTGCCCTGATTTATCATGGAGGGAGAGCTCCCACACGTTTGGACCCCGTGGCGCGGCCCCCCTGAAATCTCTTATGGACGAGAACAAGACCAGACGAGTCGAGGTGTACGACACCAGCCTGCGCGACGGGCTGCAGCAGCCCAACCTCGATATCTCCGTGCCCAATGCGGTGCTGCTGTTGCAGCACATGGCCAACTTCGGCGTGCATTATGCCGAGATCGGTTTTGCGGGCGCCAACCAGTTTGCTGAAGATCTGACGTTGGCTCTCGAAGGCGTGGATACCGGCACCATGAAGCTGACGCTCTTCGGCCGCACCCGCGGCCGCGGCGCGAAGGTGGAGGACTGGCCGGATGTGCGCTTCATGCTGGCCCACAAGCGCCGGATTGCGCAGTCGATGATTGTGGTGAAGTCGCGCCTGCTGGATATTGAGAAGTCGCTGGAAACGACGCCGGAAGAGAACCTGCGCATGACCTGGGAGACGATCGCTCATCTCCAGGACAAGGGCATGGAGGTTCTGGTCGACCTGGAGCATGCAATGGACGCAGCCTGCGGACGGCGTGAGAACGGCCGCCTCTGCGATCCGGAGTATGCGAAGAAGGGACGCGACTACCTGTTCCAGCTCACCGAGCAGTGCGTGCGCCAGCAGGTGAGCCGGATCGTGATTTGCGATACCAACGGGGGCGCCAGCCCTGAAGAGGTGGGTAGCCTGTTCGCCGACCTGACCCAAGCCTATCCACAGGCGAAGTTTGGCTTCCACGGGCACACCGACCGGGGCCTGGGCGTGGCCAACTCGCGCGCTGCCATCTTCAACGGGGCAGCGCAGGTGCAGGGAACCTTGGTGTGCACCGGCGAGCGCTGCGGGAATGTGAACCTGACCACGGTGGTGGGCGCGATGCAGGTTCGTGGCGAGGCGGAGTTTGTTCCGGAGAAAGCGCTGACCGGGCTGACCAGCCTGGCCCACTCGACCTACGCGGCCTTTGGGCTGGAGGTTCCGCACGGCGCCCCGGTGGTAGGTCCCGGCGCCTTCGGAACCTGGGCCGGGATGCACGGCAGCAGCGAGCGCAAGAATCCGGGTGCCTATCTCTGGTGCGAACCCGCCCGTCTCGGCGCCAATCCTACGATTGGGGTGAACGCACAGTCGGGCCGCGCCAACATCCTCCTGCTCTCCGAGTCGCTGGGGGTGGCGCTCACCTCCACCCAGGCGCAGGCGCTGATGGATGCCAACCTGGCCATGGTGGAGGGTGGCGGCTTTACGGCCAGCGAGGTCTCGTTCCGCCTGGCCTGCATGCGTGTGCAGGGCACGCTGCGCAACTGGTTTTCGGTGAAGAGCTGGCGCGTACTCGACGAATCCGACGAGGTGGGCAGCCGTTATGTGCAGGCTTCGATGGCGCTGGTGATTGGGGACTCGAGTGTGGCCACCACGCGCGCCGAGGGCGCGGGCCCGGTGGACGCACTGACCAAGGCGCTGCGGCGCGAGCTGGAAAAGTGGTATCCCTCGACCGCCGAGATGCGCCTGGGCACGTTTACGGTGACGGCGCTGGATGTGAAGGCGCAGGATACGGCGGCGCATGTCCGCGTGACCGTCAGCTTCCATGCCGACGGCCACGAGCCGTGGGTGACCGCAGGCGTAAGCAGCGACCTCAACCAAGCCGCCTTGATGGCGATCATGGACGGATTCGAGGACTGGCTGCGCCGCCGCGGCGAATCGCTGGAGGGGGTTCCCGGCCTGCAATCTGCCGCTTCTGCCCGGTAAAGCAACAGCCTATAGCCTGTCTCTTCTTCGCCCCGCCGGCAAAGCCGGCGGGGCGAGCGTATTTATACGATCGTTTGACGATCTGCTCCTCGTGATTCTAGAATCAGGCGAATTTAAACGAAGGAGTAAATTTATGGTCCGACGTTTCAGGTTGTCCTGGCTTGGTTTTGTCTTTGCTGTTTGGTCGGTCTTTGTGCCGGTGGCTGCGCTTCATGCCCAGCAGGCGGGAATCCTGTCCAGTCTTGAGATCGGTTCCTACAAGACTCCGATCGAGTACCTGCGTTTTCCCCTCGACCAGCCGCTGTCGGCTTCGCGCTTCGACTACACGGCGACGGTCAGCGACCAGTACACCGCCAAGTTCAACATCACTGCCACCGATCCCGCGGCCAGCGACAAGATCACGATCAACGGGGTCGCGGTGAAGTCCGGCGTGCCTTACGAGGTCAACCTCCAGGAAGGCGTCAACAAGTACGAGATCACCGTGGCCTCGGATGAGGCGACGACGGCTCGCTATCACCTGACGGTGAACCGCAAGGATCTGTCGAAGGTTTACACCTCGGAGAAGATCGGCGACGGAATCTGGCGTGTCTTCGATTTTGGCGGCACGCGAGGCGACGAGAGCTTCTACCTCATCACCGGCGCGAAGCGGGCACTGCTGCTCGACACTGGTATGGGCAAGGGCGACCTGCCCGCTTACCTGCGCACGCTGACCAGCCTGCCCATCGATGTGGCCATCACTCATGGCCATGGAGACCACTTCGGCCAGGTGAACGAGTTCAAGAACAGCACGGTGTATATCGGCGAACAGGACGCCACGAGGCTTCCCCTGGACTTCATTACCCCCAAGTTTCACTACCTGAAGGATGGCGACGTGATTGACCTGGGCGGAGGGCGCCAGTTGGAGGCGATCAACGTGCCGGGCCACACCATCGGCTCCATGGTCTACCTGGACCGCAAAGACAATCTGCTGATCACCGGCGACGCCCTCAGTTCCGGCAGCATGGTCTATATGTTCATGCCGAACACCACGGCGCTCGATGAGTATCTCCAGGGACTGAAACACCTCCAGAGCAAGATCAACGGCATGAATGACCTGACCTTCCTGGTGGGGCATTCCTACCAGGAAAAGGTGCCGCTGAAGGGCGCAGCCGCGCAGGAACTGGTGGCGGATATGCGTGCGGCGGCTGAGAAGGTGCTGGCCGGCCAACTGGTGGGCAAGGCGGCCTATACGAGCTTCGGCACCCATAAGCTGGAACTGCGCCAAGCCTATGTGGGGCTGGCCGGGCTCTGGTATAACCCGCACAACCTGCATACCGCTCCGGCCGCGCTCAACTATCTGGACGTCAAGACTCCTGAGGGGCAACTGCTGAAATGGGATCCGGTTTTCGCTTCGCAGACGACGACCTACACCGTCGAAGCGCCTTCGAGCATCTCCACGCTAGTCGTGACGCCGACCGCCTACTGGCCGAACTACAAGAGGATTACGGTGAACGGCACGGAAGTGAAATCAGGCGGCAGCCACAGGGTTCAACTGTCCGGCGCCGGTACCATTGACGTCACCATCACCGGCAACGACAGCTCCACCGAGACCTACAGCGTGCACGTGAAGCGATAACCGGCGCTTGCGGTCTGCACCCGCGCAGCGGCGCGAGTCAGGAACCCGCAATCGATATTCCTACTCCTCATCGAGACACCCCTTGGCGCATTGAAGCGCGCTGAGGGGTGCTTCTTTTCGACAGCGGAAAATCCGCGGCGGGTGTCGCACGTCTGCGCGCACGGTGCGAACTGAAATTTTGGACGGCCTCTGTCGGAGTTTTCGGACAGAAGGAGAAACCGGGAATAGCATCGATCCCGGTTGAT
>DAIDLI010000003.1 GCA_027449545.1 Acidobacteriaceae bacterium
GATCGGGAAGGGCGAGGAGCTCGCCGTCCTCGCCGCGACGGAACTCGGTGACGGTGGTCTCGGTCTCCTCGATGCGGCCGTGGAGCTTCTTGTGGCGTTCGGCGGCGATGAGGCACTTGCGGATCATCTCGAAGTGACGGGTGGCGGCGGTGAGCTGGCGGTAGTCGATCTCGTGGCGGGCAAAGGCGTCGAGGGCCAGGTGGGAGTCGAACAGGAGGTCGTCGTAGTTATCGGGATAGCGGAGGTGGAAGAGGGGCGTGGAGAGCCACTTGGGCGGTGCTGGCTGGGGCCGCATGCGCTGGAGGGTGCGGAGCGTGTCGTGGTGGTAGCAGAACTCGGCGCCGTTGACGGCGGGCATGGTGCAGCGGGCACCGTTGATCTTGACGTGGCAGCAGCGTTGGATGGACATCGCCGATCTCCTTGGCCCCGCGGAAACGGGGCTCCTCAAGGTCGACGGTAGCGCGGGAGAGGGAAATTTCTCGCAAAGTTGGTGGCACCTGCGGTGCGGCAGACGGCGCTTGCGCACCCACGTGGGTCGTGCTTTCCCAGGTCCCCTTCGGGGGACCTGGGGCACCCGGGCACCTGCGGTGCGGCGGATGGCGCTTGCGCGCCATGGAAGTTGTGCCGCCCCAGGTCTCAAAAACGAGACCTGGGGCACCCGGCGGTGTGGCATGGGAGTTGTGCTTTCCCAGGTCTCAAAAGCGAGACCTGGGGCACCCGGGAACCTGCGGTGTGGCCGGGAACTCGGCTAGACCTGCACCAGCGGAGTCTCTGTTAGAGCACTCGCAGGCGGACGCCAGTCGCGCTGCTGGCTTTCGGCCACGCCCTGATGGGTCAGCGAGCCGAGCCAGGTGTTAAAGCCGTCGGCAAGGCCGGTGTCCTGGCGCAGGGCTTCGTGCGCGCCCAGGTTTGCCAGCCGCAGCACGTACGGGAAGGTGGAGTTGGTCAGCGCCAGGGTGGAGGTATGCGGCACCGCGCCCGGCATATTGGTAACGCAGTAGTGCACCACGCCATCGACGGTGTAGCTGGGGTTGGAGTGGGAGGTGGGCCGCGCCGTCTCCACGCAGCCGCCCTGGTCGATCGCCACGTCCACGATGACGGCACCCTTCTTCATCTCAGAGACCATGGCGCGCGTCACCAGCTTGGGAGCGGTGGCGCCGGGAATCAGCACGCCGCCGATCACCAGGTCCGCTTCGCGCGTGGCATTGGCGATGTTGTAGCTGTTCGAGGCCAGCGTGTAGAGGCGCCCGCCGAACAGATCGTCCAGCTCGCGCAGCCGGTTCATGTTCATATCGATGAGCGTGACCTTGGCGCCCATGCCCAGGGCGATGCGCGCCGCGTTGGTTCCCACAATACCGCCGCCCAGCACCGTGACCTGCGCCGGGGGCACACCGGGCACGCCGCCCAGCAGAATGCCACGCCCGCCGCGCTCCTTTTCAAGATAGGTTGCGCCTACCTGCACGCTCATGCGGCCGGCGACCTCGCTCATGGGCATGAGCAGCGGCAGCATGCCGCGCCGGTCGCGCACCGTCTCGTAGGCGATGCCGATCACCCGGGCGTCCAGCAGCTTATCGGTCAGTTGCGGCAGCGGCGCCAGGTGCAGATAGGTGAACAGCACCAGCCCCTCGCGGAAGTAGACATATTCCTTCTCGATGGGCTCTTTGACCTTGACCACCATGTCGGATTTGCCCCAGGCATAACCCGCATCGCCGACAATCTCCGCGCCGGCGTTCTGGTACTCGTCGTCGGGAAAGCCGGAGGCCGCGCCGGCCTGGGTTTCCACCAGAACTTTGTGGCCGGCCTCATGGAGGGCCTTGGCGCCGGCGGGGGTGATGCCCACACGCGCCTCATTGTCTTTGATTTCCTTGGGAACGCCGATGATCATGGGTTTCCTCCTCAGTGCCGGCCCTTAATGACCAAGATGCCAAAGAAGGGCCCGGCGCCACATGCGTACAAAGGGAGGATGCCTGGATGGCGCCGGGCAAATAGTCCGGCTTTCTACTGCGAGCATCATAGGCCGGTGGCAGCTTCCAGTGTGTGCAAAGATTGTGGTAAAACAGCGAAATGAGCACAAAACGTGCTGTAAAGCGGGATAGAGAGCACAAAACAAGAGAATCGGCGGCAGGCCATGGGTTCCGGGAGCGCGGCGAGGGGCTCGACGAGCTGGATCTCGCCATCCTGCACTACCTGGAGCGGCACGGCCGGGCCACCAACTTCGAAGTGGGCGAGGCGGTTGGGCTCTCGCCGTCGGCGGCCTCCCGGCGCATCGCGTCGCTGGAGTCCGCGGGCGCTATCCGCGGCTACCGTGCGCTGATCGACGAGCGGCTGCTGGGCAAGCCGATGACGGTGTTCATTCGCGTGACGCTGGAGCGGCAGTCGGCGGCGGTGCTGGGCGCATTTGAGTCCGCGCTGCGCCATTGCCACGACATTGTGAGCTGCCATCTGCTGGCCGGGCAGTACGATTACATCCTGGTGGCACGCGTGGCGGGCATGGACGACTACGGGCGCCTGCACCAGAACGAGCTCTCGCGGCTGCCCGGCGTGACGCGGCTGGAGACGAGCTTTGCGCTGCGCAATGTGCTGGAGGCGAAGGGGTAAACGGAGAGGAGCGCGTTACTTTAACCGGCGTGCGGATTCCTGAACACTGGCCGACATAGGAGTCATATTTTCTGGCCGAAGCTTTCCCAGGTCTCAAATGCGAGACCTGGGGCACCCATGTTTCGTAGTTATATCCGCATTTTCAAGACCTGCGCCACCCGCCCAGCGGTTCACCGTTCCCCCTTGTTCGCGGCTTCAGTCCATCTTCTCGCGCGCTTCTTTCCAGAGGTCGATGCCGCTCTCCTGCGCGTAGCGGTCGATCTCGGCCAGCTCGGCTTCGGTGAACTTCAGCTTCTTCAGCGCGTCGAGAGAGTCGTCGAGCTGTTCTACGTTGCGCGCGCCGATGAGCGCGGTGGTCACGCGGCTGTCGCGCAGCACCCAGGCGATGGCCATCTGGGCCAGCGTCTGTCCGCGCCCGGCGGCAATCTCGTTCAGCTTGCGCACGCGGCCGATGTTCTCCGGGGTGAGGAACTCGCCCAGCAGAGAGGAATTGGGAAACTTGGCGCGCGACTCGGCGGGAACTCCGTTCAGATACTTTTTGGTCAGCAGGCCCTGGGCCAGCGGCGAGAAGGCGATGCAGCCCGCGCCCAGTTCGGTGAGCACGGCGAGCAGATCGCCCTCGATCCAGCGGTTCAGCATGGAGTAGGAAGGCTGGTGGATGAGCAGCGGCACACCCATCTGGCGGAGGATCTGCGCGGCCTCGCGGGTGCGCTCCGGGCTGTAGGAGGAGATGCCCACATAGAGCGCCTTGCCCTGCTGCACGGCAGTGGCGAGCGCGCCCATGGTCTCTTCCAGCGGGCAGTTGTCCCAGGGCCGGTGCGCGTAAAAGATGTCCACGTAGTCGAGGCCCATGCGCTGGAGGCTCTCGTCGAGCGAGGCCAGCATGTATTTGCGGGAGCCGCCGATGCCGTAGGGGCCGGGCCACATGTCCCAGCCGGCCTTGCTGGAGATCACCAGTTCGTTGCGCAGTGCGCGGAAATCCTTGCGCAGGATGATGCCGAAGTTCTCTTCGGCCGATCCATAGGGCGGTCCATAGTTATTGGCCAGGTCGAAGTGGGTGACTCCGCGGTCGAAGGCGCGGCGGACCATGGCGCGGCCGGTTTCGAAGACATCGGCGCCGCCGAAGTTCTGCCACAGCCCCAGCGAGACCGGCGGCAGCACCAGGCCGGACCGGCCGCAGCGGCGAAAGGTCGCGTGTTCGTAGCGGTTTTGCGCAGGAATGTAAGCCGTTTCCATCTATTAGCTCCTCGATCGGATCATCGACGGTTCAGTATGGCATATCGGGCAGGCGGTTGATTTTGCAGTGCTTGTGGAATCCTGTCTGGGGGCTGGCGAATCCAATGGTGGAGAACACGGGAAGGAGTTTTGCGCGATGACGAAGTCTGCAACCGAAGCCCATGAGTTGAAGAAGGCACCTCATGTGAACGGTGTTCTGCCCATCTTTCACGAGCGCTGGAGCCCGCGCTCCTTTGCCGATCGCGAGGTGAGCCGGGAGACGCTGGGGAAGGTCTTCGAGGCGGCGCGCTGGGCCGCGTCTTCCTATAACGAGCAGCCGTGGAGATTTCTGGTGGGGACGCGCGGCAGCGAGACGTACAACAAGATCTTTGAGGCGCTGGGCGAGTTCAACCAGAACTGGGCGCGCACCGCGCCGGTGCTGATCCTGGGCGTGGCGCGGACGACCTTCAGTCATAACAACACGCCCAACCGGCATGCGCTTTACGACCTGGGCGCGGCGGCTTCGTATATGACGTTGCAGGCGGCGGCGCTAGGGGTGGCGACCCACCAGATGGCCGGCTTCGACGCCGAGAAGGCCCGCGCGCTGCTGGGTATTCCGGCGGATTACGTCATTGGCGCCACCATCGCGCTGGGCTACCAGGATGAACCAGGCAAGCTCGGGGACGAGGGCCTGATTAAGCAGGAGACCACGCCCCGCCAGCGCAAGCCGCTGCACGAATTCGTGCTGGAGGCCTGGGGCAAGGGCATGGAGCTGTAAATCAGACCACAATAGCTGGCGGGGACTCGCCGATTCAAATTGGCGAGTCCCCGCTGCGTTTACTCGACCGGGGCTGCTTGCTTCGGGCGGAAGCGGGGCTTCTTCATCAGATAGCCGATGGGGATGAGGCAGACGGTGAGGATCACCAGCGCGTGGATGGTATCGACGTAGGCCAGGACGTTGGCCTGCTGCACCATCATTTGGTAGGTGTGCGCCACGGAGCGGTGGGCGGCGTCGGCCACCGAGGAGCCGCGAGTGACCATGATGCGGCTGAAGCCCCCGGTCAGGATGCGGTAGTTGGGGGCGCCGGGATAGACGTGCGCGGCCAGGTAGTTCTGGTGCACCTGCGCGCGCCGCACCAGCATGGTGCTGATGAAGGAGATGCCGAGGCTGCCGCCGATGTTGCGCGCCAGCGCGGTGAGTCCGGAGACCTCGTTGTTCTTCTCCTGCGGCACGCCGACGTAGGACATGACGCTGATCGGCACGAAGAGGAAGGGCATGCCGATGACCATGATGACGCGCCAGCTTGCCGCATCCCAGAAGCTGATGCTCAGGTCCAGGCTGGAGATGCGCCAGATGCCGAAGCTGACCCAGGCAAAACCGAAGCAGATCATGGCGCGGGGGTCGAGCTTTTGGCCGAGGAAGCCGACGATGGGCAGCATCACGATCAGCACCAGGCCGCCCAGCGAGAGCACCATTCCGGCCTCGGTGGCGGTGTAGCCCAGAATCTCCTGGAGGAACTGGGGAATCATGACGGTGGTGGCGTAGAGGGCCGAGCCGATGACCAGCATGACCAGTTGGGTCATGGCGAAGTTGCGGCTGCGATAGAGCGAGAGGTCGACAATGGGGTGCTGGGCGGTCAGCTCGCGCCACAGGAAAGCGACCAGGCCGACGCCGGCGAGCACGGCGCAGGTGACGATGAGGTGGGAGCCGAACCAGTCCTTCTCCTGGCCCTTGTCGAGCATGATCTGAAGCGAGCCGATGGTGAGGGCCAGCAGGCCGAGCCCGATGCCGTCCACGCTGCCCAGCTTTTTGCGCACGCGCTTGAGATAGGGTGGGTCTTCGACGATGCGGCTGGTGAGCAGGATGGAGAGAATGCCGATGGGGATGTTGAGGAAGAAGATCCAGCGCCAGTCGTAGTTGTCGGTGATCCAGCCACCGATGGTGGGTCCGATGGCGGGGGCCACCACTACGGCCATGCCGTAGATGGCGAAGGCGACGCTGCGTTTTTCCGGCGCGAAGGTGTCGGCCAGGATGGCGCGCTCACTGGGCTGGAGACCACCGCCGGCCGCGCCCTGAAAGACACGGAAGACCACCAGCATGCCGAGTGAAGTGGCGAGGCCGCAGCAGAACGAAAACACGGTGAAGGCGACCACGCAGGTCATGTAAAAGCGCTTGCGGCCGATGCGGTTGGCGATCCATCCGCTGATGGGCAGAACGATGGCGTTGGAGACGAGATAGGAGGTGAGAACCCAGGTGGCTTCGTCGTAGCTGGCGCCGAGCGCGCCGGCGATGTGCGGCAGGGCGACGTTGGCGATCGACGAATCGAGCGCTTCCATAAAGGTGGCGAGCGTGACCGTCAGGGCGATGACCCAGGGATTGAAGCGCGGCTTCCAGGTCTCGTCAAAATGAAATTCGGCGTCGGCGTCCCGCGATTTCGCAGGAGAGGCCCCGACTCTCTGCGCCATGCGGGCTCCCTGGGAGATGGATTGCGCTACGATCCCTCTGCCGGGACGAAGAGGAAGAAGTGCTGCCGAGTCAGTGGCCCTCTACCTATGCCGGGGAAGTTCAACGGGAACTGGAAAGATCGCAAGCAGTGCTGCTGACAGAATAAAGCACGCGCGACTGGGTTGGGAGCGGAGTTCCGGCTGGGTGTGGGCCTCACGGCCTACACCCAGCTCCAAGCACTCTTTTCAAGCGGTTCAGTCAGGCCTTGCGGCCGAGGTCGTTGCGCCAGGTGCGGCCCTCTTTTTCGAGCAGGTGATCGGCGCACTCGGGCCCCCAGGAACCGGCGAAGTAGTTGGGAAAGACCTCGGGCTTCTTGGCCGCCCATGCTTCCAGGATCGGCGTATAGAGCGCCCAGGTGATCTCCACCCCGTCGCGATGGGCAAAGAGGGTCTGGTCGCCGAGCATGGCGTCGAGCAGCAGGCGTTCGTAGCCGTTAGCGCTGGAGGTGCCGAAGGCGGTGGAATAGTCGAAGTCCATGTAGACGGGGCAGACGCTCATCTCCGGCGAGGTGGGCACCTTGGCGCCGAAGCGCAGGGCGATGCCCTCGTCGGGCTGGATGCGGATGGTGAGCAGGTTGGGCTGAATCTCGCTGCAAGGGCCGCCTCCACTCATCATGCGGTTGAAGATCAACAGCGGCGGCTGCTTGAACTGGATGGAGATCTCGGTGGCGCGCTTTTTGAGGCGCTTGCCGGCGCGCAGATAGAAGGGCACGCCCGCCCAGCGCCAGTTTTCGATCTCGAGCCGCACGGCCGCGAAGGTCTCGGTGCCGGATTCCGGGTTCACGCGTTCTTCGTCGCGGTAGCCAACGACGCGCTGCCCATTCACCATGCCCGGTCCATACTGGCCGCGCACCGTGTTGAGGATGGGGATGGGGGGGATGGCGCGCCAGACCTTCAGCTTTTCGCGGCGCACGCTATCGGCATCGAAGCTGGACGGCGGCTCGGCCGCCACCAGCGACAGCAGTTGCATGACATGGTTCTGCACCACGTCGCGCAGCGCGCCGGCTTTCTCGTAGAAGGGGCCGCGGCCTTCCACGCCCAGGGTCTCGGCCGCGGTGATCTGCACGTGGTCGATGTAGTTGCGATTCCACACCGGCTCGAAGATGCCGTTGGCGAAGCGGAAGACCAGCAGGTTCTGCACGGTCTCCTTGCCGAGGTAGTGATCGATGCGGAAGACCTGGTTTTCATGAAACACTGCGTTGACGCGGCGGTTCAACTCGCGGGCGGAGTCGAGGTCGTGGCCGAAGGGCTTCTCGATGACCACCGCGGCGCGACCGTTGGCGGGCTGCGCCATGCCCTGCGCGCCGAGGTTCTCCACGATCTGGGTGAAGTACTCCGGGGCGGTGGCGAGATAGAAGAGGCGATCGCCGCCGATGCCTTTTTCCTTGGCGATGCGGTCGAGTTCCTTGTCCAGAGCCGCGTAGTGGGAGGCATCGTCGAAGTTGAGTGGGAAGTAGCTGATGTGATTCACGAAGTCAGCGAGAACCGGATCGCTGGCGTCGGCCCCGCCGAATTCGATGACGCCCTGCTTCATGTCCTGCGCGAACTCATCGCCGAGCGGCCGGCGCGCCACGCCGACGATGGCGAACTGCTGGGGCAGCAGGTTGTTCTGGCGGAGGTGGAAGAGCGCCGGCAGCAGCTTGCGCTTGGTGAGGTCGCCGGAAGCGCCGAAGATCACCAGAATCCCCGGCTCGGGAATGCGTTCGTTGCCCTGCGGAACCCTGGAGAGATCTTCGGGCCGCACCTTCATCTGGACTGTTGCCATTGCTCGCTCCGTGGCAGTGACTCTGCGTTCGTGAATCGTGCTGTGGGAATCGGCTCGGGGATCGCGATTATTCCTTTTTCACGCCGTGGCCGCCAAACTCGTTGCGCATGATGGCGAGCATGCGGTCGGTGAAGTTGTTCTCTTCGCGCGAGCGGATGCGGCGGATGACGGACTCGGTGATGACCGGCGCGGAGACGTTCAGGTCGAAGGCCTCGAAGACGGTCCAGCGGCCCTCGCCGGAGTCGGCGACGTAGGCCTGTAAGCCATCGAGGGTGGGATTGCCGGCCAGGGCGTCGGCTGTCAAATCGAGCAGCCAGCTTCGCACCACGCTTCCATAGCGCCAGATGTTGGCGATCTGTGGCAGGTCCAGGTCGAACTGCTCTTTCTTCTCCATGACGGTGAAGCCCTCGGCGTAGGCCTGCATCATCCCGTACTCGATGCCGTTGTGCACCATTTTGACGAAGTGGCCGGCCCCGGCCGGACCCACGTGCCCCCAGCCCTGATTTTTGGCGGGCGCCAGGGTCTCGAAGATCGGGCGCAGAGACTCGACGACGTCTTTTTCGCCGCCGATCATCATGCTGTAGCCCTCTTTCAGCCCCCACACGCCGCCTGAAGTGCCGACGTCGACAAACTTGAAGCCCTTGGCGGCGATCTCCTGGGCGCGGCGCACCGAGTCCTTGTAGTAGGAGTTGCCGCCGTCGATGAGGATGTCGCCGGGGTTGAGCAGCGGCTCGAGCTGGGCGATGGTGTCATCCACCGGTTTGCCTTGTGGCACCATGATCCAAATGGCCCTGCGGCCTTTCAGATTCTGGACAAGGTCTTGGAGGGATGAAACGCCTACATTGCCGGAGCCGGTAAGGCGGGCCACAGCTTCCTGGTTGAAGTCGAAGCCGACCACCTGATGGCCGCCGAGGCGCAGCCTCTCCGCCATGTTGCCGCCCATCTTGCCGAGACCGATCAAGCCAAGCTGCATGATTCCTCCTGTCGCACGCGACATAATCTCTGGAATGATTTCGTGACGATCTTCGCGGCCGCCGGCCGCGACTGCAGGACGCTCAAAAGCACGTGCATTGGATGCGTTGGGCCCGGTGCAGGATCCAGCGCCACGGGGCGGTGCTCCTGCCAAGGGGAAGAATTACCGGACAGTCGAATGGTAGCAGCCGACGCTCGGCTGGTAGCAGCCTGAACTCCGGCTGGCAGCAGCCGACGCTCCGGCGGCGCGTGGTTGCGCGCGCGCGAGAGGAGGCCGTCGCCCCTTTCGGGCCGTCCGGGAGTATCCAATCTATTTAGAGGGATTTGGCGGGAAATGGATAGCTTGCGGCGGAGCTATTTCTCGTCGCTGTCCTCGTCGTGGTCGCCCTCGACGGAGATGAGCAGCGAGCGCAGGAAGTGGAGGTCGTTCTGGGTGAACTCCCCGGCCGCGCCGTCTTCTGCGCCGTCTTCCGATTGCTCGTCGGTGGTGGCGGAGAGCTCGTTGAGGCCGATGGTGGCCTCCAGCATGAGCAGCACATCGAAGCCGTGCTTGCGAATATCCTGCACAACTCCGGCGATTTGCTCGCTCTCGATGACCGACTCGTGGATGGCCTCGCCCAGTTGCTGAATCAATTCACGCAGACGGGATGTCACGGGTTACCTCCAGGAGTGGCCGGCGTGAGGCTGCCGGACAGCGCGCAATCCAACTACCTTACTTCCGATGCCCGCTGAATGCAATCGGAAGCTGCCCAAGACGCGGAAATCCAGATCGCTGTTACCATCATAAACGGGATGAAGCCTCAGACCATCGGCCGAGTGCTTGGCGTAGGCGTGCGCGTTGCCGGGCGTGTGGCAGGGCAGCATCTGGCCGGACCCGCACAAAGCGCGGGGGCAGCGGCTGCGGGCAGCGGCACCGTTGTGCGCGATGCGGGGCGCGCGGCGGGCCAAGCCAGCCGCGGAGTCGCCAAAGGCGTGGGCGGTTTCCTGCGTCCCTTTAGCCGTGTCGGCGGCATCGTATGGCTCGAAGTGACAGGCGTGTTCTTTCTGCTGCCGGTGATTGTGTTTGCACCTACCGTGTGGCAGACGCGAATGAGCTGGGCGGAAGGGCCCGATCACCGCAAGTTCGTGTCCGCCACCATTGTGGTCGTGGTGTTCTTTTATCTGGGGATTACATCGTTTGTGCGCGCGCGCAGAAGGGCAGCGAACCGCTAGGGCGCGCAGCGCTTTTCACGGATCCGCAATAGAATCCTGGCCGCATTGGGTCTATACTGCTTGGCAAGGAGATTGCTCCGCAACGGAGGTGTGTCTTCCGTAGGGATTCCGGTGCAATAGCGCTCGATCCCCCGCCCTCGCCGGTGATGCGTTGGCGCGCAGTCGCCCGCGTGCTGCGAAGTCCGGTGGATGCTCTCGGATGCGCTCTTCTTCCTGCTTCCTGTTCTCTGTGCGGCTCTCCCCTGCCGCTGCTCTCTTCTGTTCCTATCTGTTCTTCCTGCTGGGCTGAGCTTGCTGTGCTCGACGGCGCTGCGTGTTCGCGCTGCGGCGATGCGCTGGATGCTCTGGGCGTCAGCGGCATCTCTTCGCTTTGCCGGGCCTGCCGGCTGGCACCGCCGCCCTTTGCCCGCGCTGTGGCGTATGGGCTTTACGAAGGGCGGATGCGGGACGCGATTCATGCCTTCAAATACAGCCGTCTGCACCCGGCCGCGCGGGGACTGGGGAAGATGCTGGCGGCGGCGATAGCGCAGCTTGCCGACGAGGCCCCGGCCGAGATGCTGGTGGTGCCGGTTCCGCTGCACCGTTCGAAGCATGCGCAGCGCGGATTCAACCAGGCGCGCTCCCTGGCGCAGGAGGCGCTGCGCGAGTTGCGCCGCACGCATCCGCAATGGCACCTGACACTTGCGCCGTCCACGCTGATGCGCCTGCGGGCCACGGAGAGCCAGGCTGGGCTGACGCCGCGCCAGCGCCGCCTGAACGTGCGGGGAGCATTTTCGGTTTCCGATCCGGACGCGGTGACGTCGAAGCACATTTTGCTGGTGGACGACATTCTGACTACCGGGGCGACGGCGCGGGCGGCGGCAGGAACTCTCATCCGGGCCGGAGCCGCGTCTGTATGGGTAGCGACGCTGGCGCGCGCACGGCGCGCGTCTGCTGCTTCGCCCGTCCACTTCCACACGCAGCAGGACGAGGAGATCGACAACCGGCCGGAGGCATCCGCCGCGCCGGAGATGGAAAGCTTTGCTTCACCTCAAGGGCTACGACCTTTTTGAACGGGGGACAGTGCGATGTCGCTGGGAAAAGCCATGATCCACGCCCGCAAGCAGAAGGCGATCACGAAGGCAGCCGCCATGGTGGCTGAGCACGGCCCGGCTGTGGTTACGCAGTCAACGCATTTTCTGCAAATGCCGGTGCTGGTGCTCAATGCGTCTTATGAGCCCATTAACATCTGCGGCGCGCGCCGGGCCCTGGTGCTGGTGCTGAAGGGCATTGCCCGCACCGAGGAGGAGCATGGCATGGCGCTGCACGCGCAGCGCACGCGGGTCACCATGCCGTCGGTGATCCGGCTGCTCGAGTACCGGCGGATTCCGCACCAGACCCGGGCGCTGTCGCGCAAGAACATCCTGCTGCGCGATCGCAACACCTGCCAGTACTGCGGCGAGGTGATGCAGCCCAGCGAACTGACGCTGGACCATGTGGTGCCGCGCTCGCGCGGCGGCAACAGCACCTGGGAGAACCTGGTGGCCTGCTGCCACAACTGCAACCGGCGCAAGGGCAACCGCCTGCTGCATGAGATCGACGACATGCGCCTGCTGCGCGAGCCGCGGCCGTTTTCGCTGCACACCAGCCGGCAGATCATGCGCATGCTGGGCCGCGGCGACGACCGCTGGCGCAAGTATCTGTTTTATTAAGTCTCCTGCTCTCGCGATTGCTTCTTGCGTCTCGCAGGCACCACAATGAAGGAATCCGGGAACGGGGCAGGTGAACTGCCGAGGCTCCCAGCCGGAAGCGACCTCACCGATCGCGTCCGCGCGCGTCCAAGTTTACGAGATCCCCAGAAAGTCCGAA
>DAIDLI010000004.1 GCA_027449545.1 Acidobacteriaceae bacterium
GCGCGTGGTGGGCTGGAGCCTGCAACCGCACATGGAGCGCAGTCTGGTCATCGACGCGCTGGAGATGGCCTGGCAGCAGCGGCGGCCATCGAAGGGCGCCTTGCTCTTTCATAGCGATCGCGGCAGTCAGTATGCCAGCCACGATTTCGCGCAGCTTCTTGATGAGCACGGCATTACCGCTTCGATGAGCCGCAAGGGCAACTGCTGGGACAACGCCTGCAGCGAGACACTGTTTGGATCGTTGAAGGTCGAGTGGCTCCATGGACAGCACTTCGCCACCATCCGCGAAGCCAAGGACGCAGTGCTCGACTGGTTGCGCTGGTACAACCGCAGCCGCATGCATTCGACACTCGACTACTCCAGTCCTGACGAGTACGAACAGCGCTGGAGAGAGCAACAACAGCAGGCCGCCGCCTGAGTTCGCGGCGACCAAAGAAGGCGGCGGAAATGTGGAAATCGATAAAGCCGATTTCCACATTACCGCCGCACGACGGCTACGAGGAGATGAGTTAATCTCACCTAAACCAACTCGCTAAGGTGTACGCATTCTGAGGGGAAGGTCAAACAATACGGGTCGAGACACCGGATCCAACCTCAACATACAGCGATGGATTTCTGTCCGCGACGAACCCATAGAGAGCGAAGGTGTCCATACCGGTGAACCACTTATTGGTCCAGCTCGCATTTGGAGAAAATTCGGGTGCGCGAACAGGAATTCTGAGAAGTTCTTCTGCAAAGCGTAGAAAGCGAGATAGAGTCTGCCGGTAGCGGTCTCCATTCGAGGAGAGAATCGCGGTCAATTCCGGGTGCGCAGGTCTTCCGTAGCCATATCTGGGTACAGAATCAACCGGGTAGTCCAGAAAGATGGGCTGATACCCCTTTGCAAGCCGGGGGAGATTGTAGAGCACGGACGTAAGACCGTATCGCTCAGCCAGTCTTCGCCACACTGCTTTGTGCATCTTGGATCGATTACCTCTCATACAGACAGGTGTTGTAATCGCGATTTCGGATTTGCTGCTACCCAATCGATAAGAGTGAAAAACTCCACGGAATCTACCCTGGCGCGAAAGAGCATGTTCGGAATTCGGTCTCATGGCTTCTTACGTATCCCGAGCACGACTGTTAGTCTTTTCACGGGTTGGAGCGCCTCCTCACTACCACTGCATACGGTTCCAGATACCCACCGGTGTGGAGAAGAGCAGGGGTCCTCTGGGCACATGACCTGCACCACGTTCTCGCGGCAGTTGTGCAGGTCGCTTGGACTTATGCTTTCGTAGTTCTGATACTGACGTCGGCCATCGGCGCCAATACCGCGACCGTTGCCGTGCTGAACGTAATTCTGTTGGGAATGAGAATGATGGCCCCAATCTGTTGGCCGGGTTATCTTTTCCTTCCGAAGCGGTACACCATGCTAATCGTCGGCTCGTTGGTGACGTCATCGAATTCCACCATGGGTACATCGGTGGGAGCTAAGTTGTAATATGGATTTCTATAGAAGAGACCTCGATATTCAGCGCGAAGCGCCCAGTGCTCTGAAAGTCTGTAGTTCATGCCTGTTCCGAACACCAGGGTTGGCCGAAAAAGAACCCAATATGGCGACGGATCCTGAGTCGGAAGGAAAGACAATACTCCTCCTCCTAGCTGAAAGAAAGTATCAATGCGTTTCGTCCTCGGTCCCTGGACCAAATATGCAGCCGTTAGCTCATACGTGCTTTCGCCGATCGATCCCAGATGGAAGCTGGAAGGAATATTTGCGGTAGGCGGAGTAATGGTGTCATAAATCCCCTCAGAGTACTTCTCCGTAAATCGCGTATAGCCAAAATTCACATCGTATCCAAGCCATGGCTTGAACGATTGGTGGAGCGTTCCCAAGATTCCGACGGAAGACGATGTTCCCTGGATTTTTTGGTCGTAGGTTGTGATGATTTGCGATTCTACATCTTTAACGGAACTGACGTCCGTGGAAGTGTACGTCGGAGTCAATTGTCCAAATATACCCAACGATAAATCAATCGTAGATCTCGACTTTGCTTTTCCAACGCTCGCGTTTGGTGCTCCTTGTGCAAATGCACCTGACGTGGCGGTCAGCAAAACAAGGGAGATCCATCGAATAACAGCACCTTGAAAATAGCGAGTGAAACGTGAATGCAACATGACCACGCGCTCTCCTTGTCGATTATGATGACCTTCAATAATAAAGAGTGATGTGGCGATTGGATCTACCCTGTGGAAGACAACAAATCTCTCTTGCAAGAGCAAAGTTGACGAATAGGCCGAGAATGCATGCGCGCCGCCGTCGAGCTTCAATTCCGTATAGGATTTGAATTCGTCTTTATAAGCGTTGCTGTCAGAACTGCAGTCTAAGCGCAATCTGCAGCGAGCGGGGTCCACCCGGCTCATAGAGTGAACCAGTTGGACCAAAGCTCTGGTTCAGCATCAGCGTAGCTCGTCCGAAGAGTTGATCTGTAATTGATGGATCGATATATCCAAGGTCTGGATGATTGAAGAGGTTGTAGGCTTCTGCTCGGAACTGCAGGCTGAGGCGATCGTGTAAAGGAACCTCGCGCCGAAAGTCCACATTGATCTGGTTGTCGGCAAATCCTCGAAGCATGTTGCGCGGCGCATTACCTGCGGTGCCGTCCGACGGCAGAACAAACGCCGGATTGCTGACAAAAGGACCACCGTTTAGCATGCGTCCGCCCGGGTATTGCGAGCCGTACACGTACAATGGCCGATTCGGAATGAAGTCGACGCCGCTGAAGTAGCGGTTGCCTGTGGCGGCGTCGGAGAAGATATTTCCGAGCGGTGTCACGGGAAACGCGCTTCGAACAGTGAACCGTGCATCGGCTCCCCACCCCCCCAAGATCCAGGCGCTGAAGCCTCTGCGAGCCAGCTTGTGTTCATCCCAGGAAAGCGCCGCTTCGAAATTGTGACGGAGATCGATATTCGAGTTGGCGCGCGTGAGAGGCCAGGCGGGATCGATGGAGCCATAGTCGATGGTGTGCGCCCAGGTATAGGACGCAAGGGCCTGGACTCCGGGGGAGATCGACCGCTGAAACTTGAGTTGAAGAGCCTGATAGTTAGAGGTGACGCCCGCCGGGAACGACACGATTTCGCCAAAATCCGGATTCTGGTTACTGATGTTCGTGCGCTGTTCGCGTATCAGGCGATGGCCGCTAGCCCCGACATACGATGTCGTGAAGGTTTGGTTCCTTCCCAGCGACTGCTCAACTGCAACGTTCCACTGCACGGAATACGGGAGCTGGAAATACCGGGGGAAGGCGTAAACCAGTGAGTGAGCGTAGGGCGCTGAAGGCGAAACTGAGAAATCCAACTGCGCGGGCGTGACGGGAACCGGCACCTTGGTCGGGTGCATGGTTTCCGAGAAACCCAACGCACTGAATGCGCGCACTGCGGCCCGCTCGTCGGTATCGAAGAAGATTCCACCACCTGCACGCCACACCATCTCGCGGCCTGGCTTTCGATCGACGATCCATGCTGCACCGAGACGAGGCGCCAAGTTGAACCAACTGGTGTCCCAGAGCGGGGTGCCTCGCGGAGCGAGGGTCAGGCTGGAAGGACGAGCAAGGTTTCCAATGGCGGTATAAGCATCGACCCCATTTCTTCCGTGCGGCGCGGGATCCACTTCCCAGCGCAGGCCACTGGAGACCGTGAGCCTTTTCGACGCCTGCCACTGATCCTGTATGAACGCCGCGAACTCATTGAAGGTCGGTGCCGCCGGCAGGCTCTTTGTGATTGCGATATCGGAGGCACTGTTTGCCACCAGTGACTGTGGATTGAAGAAATCCGCTTCGACGCTCAGTGCAGGCGGGTGGATCGTGGAGACCAGATGGCGCTGGTCAATTCCAAATTGCAGCAGGTGGTGACCGCTTTGCACAGCAACAGTGTCGCGGAGATTCCACTGGTGGACAGAACCGAACGCTTCATCGGTGTTCACCTCTGAATCTCCCCCACCCGCGGAATGGATAAAAACGTCGGCGGATGCCAATGGGAAAGAACTGGCCGGAACGCCGAGACTGGCATTGTAATTTATGGGTCCGTAAGGGAAAGAGCCAAAGAAGTTGTAATAGTCTTTCACGATTGTGCTCAAGAGGGACGTACTTGCCCCGTATCCCAGCCTGAATTCATTCGTGCTGGCGGCAGATAGCTGAAACGAGACCCCGATTGTGTCAGTCTGTGTGTTGACGTAGTTTGTGGTGTGAGAGGAGAGCATGTCGCTTTCACTTTCGCTCGGTGTAAAGCTTGAGCGAATGAAGCCCGAGAGCTTCGGCGAAAACGAATGATCAATGCGAATGCTCGTTGAGTTGCTTGAGCCTGGCTCGGAAATCACATTAGAAAGGAAGGCGTCGAGGCCGGTGGAAGCTGGTGGAGGGTTAGCATTCTCTCCGAGATTGTATTCAAATGCCTCGAGGAGTTGTTGAAGAGGGGCAGGAGACGCCGTCAGGGTTTGCTCCGAAGGCGCGTACTGTACGAGAGGAGCCGTTGGCTCAGTGACTTGGAGTTCTTCATTGGAGACGAAGAAGAAGATTTTGTCTTCACCGTGGTGAAACCGGAATAGGTTGGTTGGACCGCCAACGGAGCCGCCGAAGTCATTCTGGCGATACGGCTGCGGAACTTGGGGATACGTGTACTGTTTTGGCATATCGAATGCACTGAACCAATCCAGCGCATCTGCGTCGAAGCTGCGCACGTAATCGAATATGTTTCCGTGCAGCGTATTTGTTCCAGAACGCGTGAGAAGCGTGAACTGTCCACCCGAAGCACGACCGTATTCAGAAGAATAATTTGAAGTGAGTACTCGGAATTCCTGAAGATCATCGACCGATACCAGGCTCTGTGTGGTGCCCAGTGCTGTCGTTCCCGCCGCATTGCCGCTGCTGGCGAATTTGGTATGTCCTCCAAGCAGGCCGACGCCGATGTCTGCGGATACCCCATCGATGGTGTATGAGTTTGTGTCCGGACGCTGACCGTTGACGCTGAAATCTCCCTGCCCACTGTAGCTGGCGCCGAATGCCTGCGGTGTTTGTGTAATGACCCCCGGAGTCATGGAAATCAGATCCTGAAAGCTTCGGCCATTCAACGGAATGTTGGCGACAAATTTGCGATTGACAACAGTGCTTACCGTCGCGCCGTTGGTTGCGGGAACCAGCCCTGAGGCATCGATGTTCACGGTTTGAGTGATAGAGCCAACTTGTAAGCGGACCAGAAGGCTCTTCGTGTCACCGACATTGAGTGCGAGCCCTGTAATTTGGGCAGTCGCAAAACCGTCTCTGGCAATCTGCAGGGTGTATGCTCCGGGAATGATTCCCGGAACAAGGAAAATCCCCTCTCTGCTTGTCTGCGCATCATTTTCAGCTCCGGTCAGATTGTTGATGAGTCTCACGGCCGCCCGAGGAATGCGGGCTCCAGTCGAGTCTTCAACCACGCCGGTGAGGTTGGCGGTGCTGACTTGAGAAAAGGCCGGCATCGAGGACCAGAGGATCAGGCACACGACCCATGACAAGAGGAATATTGAAGTGCCACGAAGCATCTGCGCTGTTTGACTCACCGGGGTAGCTGTGGGTAGTGCTCGACGGAAGTATTTGCTTCGTGCTTTCCATTTGTCAGTCGGGCACCAAATTCAGCAAGCTCCTCCGCACGGCTAAGTGGAATCGACTGCAACACAGTTTCAAGGGAAGATTTGCTGTTTCGTATGCCTGTTGCGGTCAAACCTGAGGAAAACGTACCGCCTGCCTCGCCATTCAGCTTTTGAGTATCGACCAGGAGCCTCCGGGCCCAGCCTGCGAAGTCTGGCGGAGAGTTAATTGAAGAGATCGGGCGGGTTAAAGGTGATAGGCTCACTGCCGGCACGACCTGGGCGATTTGCTGCTGCAACTCATCAAGCTGCGTCCGGAGCGCGGTCGAATGACGCGCCACCATCTCCGACCATTGCTGTTGTGCCACAGGACCCATGGTCCTCAATTCCTCTGCGCTGAAAGAAGAACCCAGACGGTCCAGCGCGTACGCATGTTGCAGGGCACGTTGCGCATGATCAAGAGCATCGCGCGAAAACAGCGCAACCGACGAGTCGATTTGTTTTCCGGAGAGTCCCTTGTCTGCGAAATATTTGCGAAGGATAGCATCGGCGGGCGGCGCTGCGCGTGCAACGTTATACACGCTGGTTGCAGGCGCCACGGGGCGGGATGCCGGAGTGAGGGCGCGGAGACTTCCTTGCGTTGTCAAACGAACTTCGAGTAACTGACGATCGGGCACGGTATCCAATGAGGCGACGATCTTACTTTTGACGGCATCGCTCGCTACAGTTCCAGCGACAAGGATGTGGCCGCTCGGTGTTCTCGTGATTTGAATTGGCTCACCTACATCTGCACCCAATTCGCTCAGTCGATAAAGCACCGCAACTTCAGTTTGAACAAGCTTGGTGTTATCACCACCGAGACGATCAGTGATCCCATTCTGTACAGAAGTATCGCCAGGATTCTTCCGCAACCCGGAGTTCAAATTCCCTGGTTCAAAAACGGAGTCTGGAACAGATACTGCGGGTACTCGCACATCATATGCCTCGACAAAGCGAACTTCAGTAAACCCGTAACCATTTCTCACGTGCAGTGTCTCGCCAACGAAATGCAGGTGATGATCGAGAACCAGCGCTGCGGAAACGATGTGGGCACGCCCTCTAGCGAGGTCAGTTCCGGTGAGTTCGTAATTGCTTCCACTGGTACGAATCGCCAGGTGCCTTGCGGCCAAAGCCTGGAATGTGTGGGCGGAAACGCCTACCTCCCAGAATTTGCTTTGGGCCACGTCGTGGTCAGCCTCGCTCACTAGGCCGCTGGCAGATGCTATATGCGATCCACTTTCCCCATTCTTCCGGTGCCACTCCGCTGCCAGCAGTTGATGCTGTGCATTGTAGAGCCGCCGCATGGTTCTGCCGTTGGCCGGTTCCTGCCACACATCCACTGTTCCCTTCCATGCAGTCCGTCCGCCGGCGTCAAGGGCTTCAAGTTGCAGAATCCGATGCTCGGCCTTTCCTTTTGCACTCGCCGTTTCCAACTTAACTGAATCTTTCAGGATCGTGCGCGCATCAAGCGGCGCAAGTGTATAACGGTAAGTCAGGTAGCCCGCACCACTCAGAACCGCAATCAGAATTGTTGCCCAGGCAAGCGCGTAACGTGGTATGGCTGCATGAATCGAACGAACGATCCAGCTTGCGATGGATTCAAATTTGCCTCGCGCTCTCGTGGCCGGAAGAGAAGCGAAAAGCGGAACCGTATCATTTGCGATCGGTTTCTCCTCCGTCTCTTCCTCTGTTGTTTCCGCCGCCAGCGCGGGATCCAGATAGGTCACCTGGCTATGCAGTCCCTGGCCGTCAAAGCTCACTCTCAATTCCAGCGAACGGTCATCGCTAAGCAACACCTTCTGCCTATGAACCTGCAATCCTTCGGGCGGAAGATCTGCGATGGGCAGCAATGCCAGCCGGATCTGCTGATCGGTGAAAACCTCGACAAACTGAACAGCTTCCGGATGATCGGCGCGCGAGACCAGCGTGCTCCGCTCGCTCTGTACGTCGTGGAATGCCACGATCCTGCCGTTGACCGCAATTGACAGGGTTCGAGGCCGATGTTCGTAGATCCTGTCTCTTTGCCGCCGCACCAGGGACATCATCTCGTGATACCCGATGTCGCGAGGCGTGCCCGGTCTGTTGCCGTCCCCATCCTTGAAGCTCCACGGACTGCCGGGAGGCTCCTGGTCTTGCCCGGATGTACGTTGGAAGTGCCGGTCAAGCAGAGCGAGGCAGTGTTCGCAACTCACAATGTGCGAAAGCAAGCCGCATGGAATAGGTTTTGGGACAGTGGTGCGATATTGCACCAGGAGATGCTCTTCTGGAAGGCAATCGGAAGACGTCGCTCCAAAGATTCTTTGCCGAAGCTCCTGAAACAGCTCTGCCGATGAGATCGCACTCACGCGTAATAGGGGATTGGGAGGCAAGTCGCGAGTCGCAATCCGCAGCTTGCCGGATGCTTCCAATTGGGATGTCAGCTCCGTACGGGCGACTTTGAGCTTGTTGTAGATTGCGGCAATCGACGATCGCGCAATTTCAGCCACTTCGCGCCGAGCATATCCATGGAAAAAATGAAGGATGAAATAGCTGGCACTTTTGGAAGAGCTTTTGCGCCACAGAACGTAATTGCAGATGCGGCGAAGATCGTTCTGCATGTCAACAAGATTGTCGGATCTACGGGAGCCAAGGGCGAACTGGACGGAGTCGAAATCGGCAATGTTGACGGTCTGCATCGCTTCCCGGGAAGCGCGGGCAAGGGCCGACAAATAGATATGCCGCAGAGACGTGTAGAGATAGCCGTCCAGGTTTGTCACCTGGCTCAGGTCTGGCTTGGCCACAGTGAAATGAAGACAGAGATCGTGGACGATCTCCTGGGCCATCACGCGGTCGCCCCGAGTCAGTGCAACTCCCCACGTTTGGAGTTTGCCGTAGTACTCCTCCACCAGATGCTCGGAATCAAGCAGGCGGGGAGAGACAGGCCTCTTCCTTTGAAACCTCTCCATCACTATTAAAGAGCCGCTTCTCGAGTGGATCTACCCTCGGAATCTTCAATTATTTTACGGTCTCGAAAATCACCAGGAAGACTGCCGGAGCCAGCCTCACGCCTGTGGCAAAAGACGGCGGGATTCGCGTTTCGGAATGGCGGAACTTTCTGAAAGCCCTCATCTCCCGTCGAGCCTTCACGGACTCTCCACAGTTCCGCAGATCGTGACCGTAAATTGATGATTTGGAAGGGTAATAACCTGCCATCGCGCGGTTCACGGCGCGCTTTCGATCAACTGAAGGGCTACCCGGATGCCCGCTTCTACCCCACACATCCTTCATAAGAGCCGTATGCATAGACGCGCTCGTACCGCTCTGCGCAGGGACGATCCGCGATGATCGTCCCTGCTGCGACCGTCGTGAATGCAGCCAAGGGTGAATGACCGTTAGGCAACATCGGAAACGCCTCGGGTGAGATAAGTTATGTCAGCGCCTCGGAGTTGATCCGAGGCGTTTTCGATTTGCGGGTGAGAAGGAAGCCGCAGGCGCGGTGGCCGCGGTGATCCAGGCGGGGATTATGGATATTGAATCCCGTTTGGTGATTGGCAAAATGCTTTTTGCCGCTGCGGTCGTTGCCGACGGCGGCGGAAACCGGGGAGCAGTTGCCTGGAGCGCGCGCGCTGACGTGGTACGGAGATGTCGGTGAACGTGGTCTTGAAGCGGCAGGGCATGCCGGGCGCACACTGCGGCGGAGACGTGCGTGGAGCAAGTCGAGGGTGCGGGTTGGGACAGGTGATCATGAGGAATCGAAAGCCGCCAGATAGAGTTGCGCTGCGGTGAAGCGTTCAACGACACGCATGGATGCGCCGCAACGCGGGCAGTGCCACGTGACTGAACCCGGCGGCGGTGATGGCAGCGGCAGTGAATCAGATCCCTGTTGCGCCAGCAGGGTGCATGCCAGAGGCAGCAGTTGCTTGCGGAAGCGGTTCGACAGCAGGCCGTAGTGGCGGATGCGGACGAAGCCTTTGGGCAAGACATGCAGGAAGAAGCGGCGCAGGAACTCCCCGGCTTCGAGAGTCATGATGCGCTGCCTGTTGCCGTGGGCATAATCGCGCCAGCGGAAACTGACTTGCTGTCCATCGAAGGCGGTGAGGCGATGGTTGGAGATGGCCATGCGGTGGGTATAACGGCCGAGATAGCGCAGCACATGAGCCGGGCCGCCGAAGGGAGGCTTGGCGTAAACGAACCATTTTTTCTTGCCAAGCTTGGTGACCAGTTGCTCGAACCATGCCGGATCACAGAAATCGGCAGCGGGGCCGCGGCAGTCGAGTTGGTGGTTGCGGTATCGACGCGCGCGGCGCCGGCGCTTTCGATATCCGAAATTGTCCGCTGGCGCACGCCAACTCTTTCGGCCAGACGTTCTTGAGTCAGGCCCAGTTTTCGCCGCCTCTCGCGAATGGAATTTCCGAGTTGAAGCGGTGTGCGAGCGATGGTATCCATGTTCTTTCTCCCGCTCGTCAGAATAGGCGCTTCTCCGCCTAAGGAAGTTATAGGCGGTTTTCCGCCTTAAGTCGATCAAGGCGCTTTATCGCCCAGTTTTGCGTTCCGCCGTATTCCGGAATTTGGGCACGCGGCACTACGTTCTAAGCCGGGAGCCATTGCATAGCACTTGCTCTCTCGGCCGGTACAATTCATCTTCAAATATCCGAATTGGCCTTATTTGTGTGAGCCGCTCAAAGAGGCTTGAGCGGGGTCGCTAACGCGGCCCCGGTTGATGTTGGGCCGCCCTCCTATGGGCGGTAAGGTACTGTCCAATGGTATGCCGCCCAGAGACGTGGCCCTGAACCTCGATGTCTCCATTCCTACGCTTTACAGGTGGATTCCAGCCGCCGCTTCGGCTTAGCGGCTATTTGGCCGGTTCCTGAAGCGACCCAGTGTAAAGGCCATCCTGCATCGAAGACAGCGGAGGGATTTATGCCGGCTTCCGTGCATCCGTCAGCGGCGCCGTTTGTGCCCAGCGAGCACAGCCTGCCTGTGTTGCAGAGCGCGGTGCAGGCTTGCCAGGGGTGCGATCTCTACCGCCATGCCACGCAGGCGGTGTTTGGCGAAGTGGAGGCGACGCTGGCAACCAGGGCGGCGAAGATCGATCTGATGCTCATTGGCGAACAGCCCGGAGATCACGAGGACAAGGAAGGACACCCATTTGTAGGACCGGCGGGACGGCTGCTGGATGAATGTCTCGAAGAGGCGGGCATCGACCGGCGCAAGGTCTACGTGACCAATACCGTGAAGCACTTTAAATGGGAGCCGCGCGGCAAGCTGCGGCTGCACAAAAAGCCAAGCATGCAGGAGATTCGTGCCTGCCGGCCCTGGCTGGATGCGGAGGTGGAGGCGGTAGAGCCCCGGCTGATCGTCTGCCTGGGAGCCACAGCGGCGCAGAGCCTGCTGGGGCCGAAGTTCCGGATCACCCAGGCGCACGGAAAGCTGGAGAGCGCGAAGCACCTGCCGCCGGTGCTGGCCACCCTCCATCCCTCGGCGATCCTGCGCGCGCGTACCCATGAGGACCGGGAGCGGGATCGCCGAATCTTCGTGGATGACCTGCGCCGGGCGATGGCCTTTGTGCACAGATCGGACAAAAAATAATTCCTTTTCTCCCAAGAGCATCCACAGCGGACTGCCTCATTCCTGAGGCAGGGGAGCTTGCAGGGCGGGCGCAAATTGGCGAATATATGGCGAAGATGAGTCGTTCCTGCCATGCCCTCCGCCTCCGCAATCCGTAGCCAGATTGAAGCCGCCCTCGCGCCTCGCATTCCCTCGGCCCTCACCCCCAAGCCCCGGATCCTCCGGCCACGAACTGCAACAGGCATTGCCGAGCTGGATGCATTGCTCGACGGCGGACTGCCGATCGGCGCTCTCTCGGAGTTGGTGGGGCCGGAGTGCAGCGGCCGCACCTCGGTGGCGCTGTCGTTGGTGGCGCAGCGCACGGGCGCGGGGAATGTGTGCGCGTGGGTGGATGGGTGCGATGGTCTGGACCCCGAGAGTGCAGCCGCCGCGGGCGTAGACCTCCGGCGACTGCTGTGGGTGCGCTGCGGCAGAACGGAGAGAACAGCGCAGCCCGGTGCGGGCTCAAGTTTCCGGCTGCCCGAAAAATACTTCGCTCCCGCGGCGGCAAAGAAGGGCTTGCACGGCGGCGGCTTCGGCCCGCATCCGCGCACTGAGGGCAAAGGGATGCCGGAGGCGATCGGAGGCTGGTTGCGGCCGGAATCCGTTGCAGCGCGATGCGCGGAGCCGCTGCCGCGCCCCAGGCGCGAACACGAATCGATTGCGCCGGTCTCGCCGCACCCCGTAGCGCGAGCGAACCGCCGCAATCCGTCTGACACGCCCTGGAAGCGCATGGAGCAGGCGTTGCGCGCCACCGATCTGCTTTTGCAGGCGGGCGGCTTTGCCGCTATTGTTTTGGACCTGGCCGGGCTTGCGCCGGAGTGCGTCTCGCGGGTGCCGCAGGCGACCTGGTTTCGCTACCGCGCCGCAGCGGAGCGAGCGCAGTCGGCGCTCGTGCTGCTGACGCAGTATCCCTGCGCCAAAAGCGGCGGCGAAGTGCTGTTGCGCCTGGAGGCCGGAGAGCCGCGCTGCGATGAGTCTACGGTGTTTACCGGGATGAGCCATCGCGTGGAGTTGGAGCGGCAGCGATTCGCCGAGCCCGCAAGCAACCTCCTCTGGATGCGCAAGCCGCAGCAGCGAGAGAGCGGCGCACGGTGGCGTACGCAATGCCCATGGACAGGGACGCGATGAACACGCCTGTCCAGCTCTATGCCTGCCTGTGCGCGAAGGAGTTTCCCGCGCAGGCGCTTTTGCGCACGCGCCCGGAGCTGCGCGAGCGAGCCTGCGTAGTGATGGAGGGCGATCCGCCGCTCGAGCAAGTCTGCGCGCTCAACCAGAAGGCGCGCGGCCTCGGCATGGAGCGGGGCATGACACAAACCGAGGTCGAGACATTTGCGCAGGCGGCGATTCTCAAGCGCTCTCCCCAGGCCGAAGCCGCAGCCAAAGCGGTGCTGATGGAATGCGCCGGAGGCTTTTCGCCGCGCGTCGAAGAGTGCAGCCACGACGAGAGCGGTCAGAATGGCGCGTTTTTATGCGCGATCGATATCTCGGGAACCGAGAAGTTGTTCGGACCGCCCGTCGTGCTGGCGCAGAACCTGATGGGCCGTGCCAAGGTGCTTGGTTTTGCAGCATCGGTGAGCATCAGCCATAACTTTCAGGCAGCGCTGGTCGCGGCAAAAGGGCTCTCCGCGGGCAGCCCCGCGCAGGTGATTGCTGCCGGCGCGGAAAAGGAGACGCTGGCGGCGCTGCCGCTCACCGTACTCGATCCTACCGAAGAGCAGCTCGAAACCTTCTCGTTGTGGGGCATTCGCACGCTCGGCGCACTCGCTGATCTGCCGGAGAAGGAGCTGATCGCACGCATGGGACAGGAAGGCAAGCGGCTTCGCCAACTCGCGCGCGGCGAGCATCCACACCTGTTTCAGCCCGTCGAGCCGGAGTTCACGCTCGCGGAATGCGCGGAGCTGGATGCGCCGGTGGAGACGCTCGACGCATTGCTGTTCGTCGCGAATCTTCTGCTCGAGCAGATCCTGCTACGCGCGGCCGCCCGCTTTGTCGCGGTGGCGTCGATGACTACCACGCTCGCGCTGGAGGGCGGCGGAAGGCACACGCGCACGGTGCGCCCGGCCTTGTCCGGCAACGATCGGCAGGTGTGGCTGAAGCTGATTCACCTTGACCTGGAAACGCATCCGCCCCAGAGCGCTGTACAGACCATTACGCTCACCGCCGAGCCGGGCTGCGCTTCCAAGGTACAGCTTGGTTTGTTTGCGCCACAGCTGCCGGAGCCGGCGCGGCTCGATGTCACGCTGGCGCGGCTGCGCGCAGTGGTTGGCGAGGAGAATGTAGGCCGCGCCGTTCTCGACGATTCGCACGCGCAGGAGGCATTTCACCTGGAAGCCTTCCAGCCTTCCAACCTTCGGATCGAAAAATGCAAGCCCTCGCGCAATCGCCTGGCGCAACGCCGCGTGCGGCCGCCAGAGCCCATCTCCGTTACCCTGCGCGGCGAGCAGCCCACCGCGCTTTCCTTCCGCCAGAGCTTTTATCGAATCGAACGCGCCTATGGACCCTGGGCAATCAGCGGCGACTGGTGGAAGCCAACCCTGTGGGGTTGCGAACAATGGGACGTGGTGGCGCGCACCCCAAATGGGCAGATGCTTTGCTGTTGCATCGTGCGCGATGTGCTGCGTAACCAGTGGCAGATGGCGGCGCTCTATGACTGAGCGTTACATCGAACTGCACGCGGCCAGCGCCTTCAGTTTTCTTGAGGCTGCGTCGCTGCCGGAAAGTCTCATCGAACGCGCGGTCGCGCTGGAGATGCCGGCCCTGGCGCTGCTCGACCACAACGGTGTCTATGGCTCCGCGCGGATGCACACCAGCGCCAGGCTGAACAATCTGTGCGCGCACGTGGGCGCCGAGATTTCCGTTGCCGATCTGGGCCTCCGCCTTCAGCCGCCTGCATGGCTGCCCCACCAGGATTCCAGTGAACCGGCGCGCCTGCCCCTGCTGTGCGCCTCGCGCCAGGGCTATCAGAACCTTTGTCAGCTCATTACGCAGTTCAAAATGCGCGAGACTGCCAAAACCGACGGCGCCGCCACCCGCGACGATCTTGGCCAGTATGCCGGCGGCCTCATCTGCCTGACGGGCGGCGTCGAGGGCCCGCTTGCCGCCGCATTGACTCAAGGCGGCGAAGCAGCCGGACGGCGGTGCGTCGAAGAGCTGATGCGCATCTTCGGCCGCGAAAATGTTTACGTCGAGTTACAGCGGCACCAGGAGCGTGCAGAAGAGTGGCGCAACCAGGCTGCCATCCGGATTGCACGCTCCCTGAATATGCCGCTGTTGGCCACGAATGGCGTGCGCTACGCCACCCCCTATGACCGCGAGATTCAGGACCTGTTCACCGCCATCCGCCATCATGTGGAACTCGACCGAGCCGGCCGTCTGCTCGCCCTCAACAACCTGCGCTGCCTTCGCCCTGCGCGGGAGATGCAGGCGCTGTTCCGCGACATTCCGGAAGCCATCGAAAATACGGTCGAGCTCTCCGCGCGCCTCCCATTCGAACTAAGCGATCTGGGCTACGAGTTTCCCCGCTATCCCGTACCCGAGGGCGAAACCATGGAGAGCTTTCTGCGCAAGCGTGTGGCCGAGGGCGTGGCAAGGCGCTACGGCGCTGGTGACCGTAACCTGTTGGCGCGAGCAAACAAGCAAGTCGAGCATGAACTGCGCTTAATTGCCAAGCTCGGCTTCGAGGGCTACTTCCTGATCGTGTGGGACATCATCCAGTTCTGCAAGCGGAACGGCATCCTGGTACAGGGACGCGGCAGCGCGGCCAACTCGGCCGTCTGCTATGCGCTCGAGATCACCGCGGTCGATCCGGTCGGCATGGAGCTGCTCTTCGAGCGCTTCCTGAGCGAGAGCCGCAACGAGTGGCCCGATATTGACCTCGATCTGCCTTCCGGCGACAAGCGAGAGCAGGCGATTCAATACGTCTATCAGCGATACGGAGATCTGGGCGCGGCCATGACCGCCAACGTGATTACCTATCGCGGCAAATCGGCAGCGCGCGAAACCGGCAAAGCGCTGGGCTTCGAAGAGGATACGCTGGGGCGCCTCTCCAGCCTGGTCGGCCAATGGGAGTGGCGCGGCAAGAACGACACCATGGCTCACTCGTTTCAGCATGCCGGGTTCGACGTCGAACATCCGCGTATTGCCAAATACCTTGAGCTCTCGATGCGCATTCAGGATCTGCCCCGCCACCTGGGGCAGCACTCGGGCGGCATGGTCATCTGCCAGGGGCAGTTGAATCACGTGGTTCCGCTGGAGCGCGCCTCCATGCCCGGCCGTACGGTAGTGCAGTGGGACAAGGAAGACTGCGCGGCCCTGGGCATCATCAAGGTCGATCTGCTGGGCCTGGGGATGATGGCGGTACTCAAAGACTGCCTGGAACTGATTCCGCGGCACTACGGCGAGCCGGTTGATCTGGCCCATCTGCCACAGGAGGACGCTGTGTACCGCACGTTGCAGCAAGCCGACACGGTGGGGATGTTTCAGGTGGAGTCGCGCGCGCAGATGGCCTCACTGCCGCGCAATCATCCAGAGCGCTTTTACGATCTGGTGGTGCAGGTGGCCATCATCCGGCCGGGCCCCATCGTGGGCCAGATGATGCACCCCTACATGCGCCGGCGGCAGAAGAAGGAGCCGGTCACCTATCCGCATCCTTCGCTCGTCCCGGTGCTGGAGCGCACGCTGGGCGTACCGCTCTTTCAGGAGCAGTTGCTGCGGATCGCCATGACGGTGGCCAACTTCACCGGCGCCGAAGCCGATGAGCTGCGCCGCGCCGTGGGCATGCGCCGCTCCTGGGAGAGGATGAAAAACCTCGAAGGCAAGCTGCGCGCCGGCATGACCGCCAATGGCATCGACACCGGGACTCAGGACACCATCGTGCAGAACATCAGCTCGTTCGCGCTCTATGGGTTTCCCGAGTCGCACGCCGCCAGCTTTGCGCTGATCGCCTACGCATCGGCTTACTTCAAAGTGAGATATCTGGCGGCGTTCACGGCGGCCATCCTCAACAACCAGCCCATGGGCTTCTACTCACCGGCGGTGCTGGTGAAGGATGCGCAGCGCCATGGCCTGCGCGTGAAGCCGATCGACGTGCAGGTGTCGGAATGGCCGTGCACGGTGGAGCATGAAGCGGACGGCACGCTTTCGGTACGGCTTGGCCTCGGCTATGTGAAAGGCCTGACCAAGGCCAATGCCGAATCCATCTTAATCGCACGCCAAGATCGAGGAAGATTCTTATCCGCGGAAGATCTGGCGCTGCGCGTTCCCTCGCTCACACGGCGGGAATTGACGCGGCTGGCACAGGTGGGCGCGCTGAACAAGCTCGAAGGCATTCGCCACCGCCGCGACGCCCTGTGGCAGGTGGAGCGCGCCGGCCACCCGGAGGGCCCACTGCTCCGCCAAGAGCGCAAGTGTCTGCAGGAAAGCTCCGAGGTGCTTCCCTTGCAGCAGATGAATGTCGAGGAGCGCCTTGTGGCCGACTATGCAGGGACGGGGCTAACCGTCGGCAGACACCCGATGTTTTACCGCCGCGCCGAGCTGCGCAGCCAAAACATTCTTTCGGCAGCGGAGCTGAAGGCGCATTGCGAGGGCGAACAAGTGCGCGCCGCAGGCTGCATCATCGCGCGCCAGCGACCCGGCACAGCCAAGGGATTCATCTTCATCTCCATGGAAGACGAGACGGGCATCGCCAATGTCATCGTCTCGCCGGATCTCTATGAGCGCGACCGGCTGGTGGTCACCCGCAGCAAGTTTCTGCTCGTCGAGGGTCCGTTACAGAATCAGGACAACGTCATCCACATCAAAGCCACGCGCCTGATGCCTCTGGCCGATGCGGCGCTTGCCCTCAGTTCCCACGACTTCCACTAAATGCTGCTTTGCCCTCACGATCTCTCTGCCAGGCTGGAGCCAACTCCGCCCTTGTGCTGAGCAACTTCTCCGCGGGAAGCCTATTCCGGATTCGCGCATCCAAGCAGAAATGCGCCGGGCTGCGATCAGTCCGCAGCCGAAGCGCAGGTGTCCAACCAGCCCGAACTGGTGTGGCATTTTTGGCGCCCTGTGGAGAACGCTCCGCATCGGCAGCGGGAGGAAGAATGAGCCACATCAGCGGGCTCCGTCGCTACCTTGCGCGGCTCGCGCAGCAATTGGGTACTCACAAACGACTGTTGGCGCTGGGCGGCGCTGGACTGGGCTGCCTCGTGCTGGCAGGGCTTTGGGCGGGATACCTCGGCTTCGACGGATCCCTGCCGGGGACCGGGGCGAAGAAGGGCTCCGCCCTCACCGTAAAGCCCGGCAACGCCATTGTGCATCGCGACGGCAACCAGCTCATCTTTGCGCATGTGACCGGAATCCGGCCGGGAAATGCCCACCTGTTTGTCCGCTTCCAGAGTGCCACCGGATGGGAGCCAGCGACCATGGAGGCTTCGCCCGACCCGGGCGGCGGCACCAGCTATCGGTTCATCTTCGCGGGCATTCCCGAGAACGTGGAGTACTACGTGACCGCCGGGCCGCTCACCTCGCCGCACTACCACCTGCACGTCGTCGATCTGCCGCCGGCGAAAACGGCAAGCCTGACGATTGCAGCCGACGCCGAGGAGCCCGCCGCTGGCGAATGAAAGTCCGGCTCGCGGTTATGAGGCCCGGCGATTATCGGCGTTGGAGAGAAGCGGGAACTCAGTAGCGCCACGAGGTGACATCCGCTCCGGGCGGCGCGGTGGCCAGCATGTGCTCTACCATGCGCGGCAACACGCGCTGCGGCCAGTCGGCGTTGTTCTGCTGCATGGTGTACTCGGATGGACCACCGGTATAACAGTGCGGCATCCGCGGCCCGTACTGGAAGGTCGCATCCGAGTGCGGGTTGCGGGTCTTGGCCAATTGATCCTGCAGAATGTGAACGGCGTTGTTCAAGAAGTAGGTATCACCGTCGCCGACGGTCAGGTGCAGCTTGCCCTCGAGTTCCGGGCCTAGCGTGGACCAGTCGCGCATCATGATGGCCGTCAGGTCGTAGTGATCGTGCCAGTAGGCGACGACCTTCTTGTCGATGACCCCGGTCAGCGGGTAGATGACTTGCGCGGGGTAGCCATCCGGCCCCGGCGGGGAGAAGACCGCCTGCCAGATGTCCCATTGCTCGGTGGAGCGGCCGTGCGTGCCCAGCACGTATTCGTAGGCGTACTCAGGGCCGGTGTTGGCGATGATCGAGCCGTCGGGCTTGCGATCGGCGGCGATCGGGACCTGGCCGAAGTCCCCGTAGCGCGTGAAGGCGTTGGTATCGCTGTACAAATCGATGTTCTGGTAGGCGTGAAAGTCGACCGGGTCGGGACAGGCGACGTAAGCGCCGTTGTAGTCCCTGGGATAGAAGACCTGCGTGGCCAGCGTCTCCCATCCGCCCGTCGAGCCGCCAAAGGTGGCATGTGCCCATCCCTGCGCGATACCGCGATACTTCTTCTCAATAGCCGGGATCAACTCGTCGTTGATCGCCGTGCCGTAGGGGCCCACATTGGCCGAATCCACGTCGTAGGAATCGTCATAGTACGGATTGGCGCTCTGTACATAGATCAAGATCACACGGGGCAGCCGGCCGCTGGTCCAGTCCTGAAAGAACCTGTAGCCGGCCTTGTCACGCGCATTTGCATCCGCAGCCGGTTGTGAGGTGACCCAGGGCAGCGGCCGGAAGTCCGGGTAGAAGTGATCCTGGTAGACGACCACCGGATAGTGCGCCTTGGGATGCTCGTCGAAACCATCGGGCAACAGAATCCACGCGCCCAGATACGTGTCGCGCCCCCAGAAGCTGCTGAGCACGGGGCTTTTGAATCGCATGTACTTGAGCCACTTCGCGCCCGGCTCGCGGCGGGCAAGCACCTCGGGATCCTGATCGGTGCCGGCGATGGGCGGAATCACCTGGTCGAGCACGAGCTTGAGGGTGCCATGCGCTCTGGGATCGAAGTGCAGCTTCACCGGCTTGCTGTAAGGATTGCCGGGCTTGCTGTACCAGTGCTGTCCTTCGCCCCTGTCGGGCGGCAGCCACAGCTTGCGGCCGTCGCCGAGATGAAACAGGTCGTAGACATTGAAGACGGCCTGCACGTAGTAGTCGCCAGCCTCCAGGTCGGCAAGCGAGCGGCGCGGATAGCCGAAGGTCTTCGCATCGACGAGGATCGGCGCGCCCGGCTTGAGATCCGACACATCGACGCCGAAGCCCTGCGCGGAACCGTAGTCCTCATTCATCTGCATGCGCGGCTCAGGCTTGTCGCTCTTCGCGAAGACAAGGATCAGGTGGCCGGTGAGCGGCGTGGTGAGCGAAGGAATCGTGACCTCGACACGCTGGGCCCGGATCGTGGAGGCGGAAAGAGAGGCGAGAGCGGCAACCAGAAGGCAGAATCGACGCATGGCAGCTCCAACATGGAGTGAAAAGGAAGTATAGCCAGATGCCCCGGGGAGCCGCCTGCGAGAGCTGCGACACCACGATTTTCTTGGGAAACTACTCCTGCGGCGCGTCTTCGATGCGATCGAGCGCCGCCAGGGCTTCATCCGGGACATCCCAGTTGCGCAGGATCTTGTAGATGGTCCCAGTGGAAAATCCGGCGGCCAGGAGACGGCGGACCACACGCGCCGTTTCCTTCTCGTTGGCGGGCTTTGCGATCCGCTTCCGTTCCAGGTGCTCGCGCGCCAAGGTCTCTTCGCTGGCTTCTCCATAGCGGGCATCGATCGCTTCTTCCGCAAGATCGGCGCTCACGCCCTTCTGGAGAAGGTTCTGGCGCACGCGACGGGCGCCCAGCTTCTCGTTCTCATGACGCAAACGCGTGTAGGTCTCGGCGAAGGCGCGGTCATCGAGATAGCCGTACTCGCGCAGCCGCTGGAGGACGGCGTCCATAGTGGCCTGGCCATGCTCCCCCGGCTCTACCCGCGCCTGCATCAGGCGGCGCAACTCGGCCTCGGTGCGCATGCGCCGGCCCAGGGCCTTCACGGCATAGTCGTAGAGGCCGGTTTCATTCAGAGGCGGTCGCGGCTTGGCGGCTTTGGATGGAAAAGGCACCTTCGGGCTCCTGCCTAGTAGCTTACCCGCAGGATCGGCCCGCCCCAAGGCAGATATTTCCAGACAGAATTCATTCTTCTATTGACACCGCTTCTTTGGCGTGATTATGATGCCCTCTCAACGGGCTCGAGCCGCATTGCCCCTTTCGACGTCCCGTCTCATGCTCGTGGCAAGCTGCTTTGCGGGTCGAGCAGACGCAGGTTCTTCCGCAAAGATAGAACGTATAGAACTTGCGAAGCTAGCAAGACCTTGTTAGACGGTGTGGCCTGCCCGGTAATTTGTACCAGCGAGATTGTTAGTGTAGCGCGGCGGCAGAGATAGCTAGCTGCCCGTCGCAGTAGTCGGCGGTGTGGAAAAGTGGAAAGGGTTCTTTGCTTTCCCCTTTTCCATACTGCGGGGAGGTTTCGGTCTGCCACGCTGCTGGAGCTGGCGGTCTGTAGCCCAGCGAGGAGTGTGGCCGCTCGGTGTTGAAGTAGGTGCGCCAGCGTTCAGTCAACACCCGCGCCTCCTTCAGCGAATAGAAGATTTCTCCGTTCAGGAATTCGTCGCGCATTTTGGAGTTGAAGCTTTCGCAATAGCCGTTCTCCCACGGAGAGCCGGGTTCGATGTACAGAGTCTTGGCTCCAGTTTTTGCCAGTCACTTGCGCAGCTCTTTGGCAACGAACTCGGGCCCATTGTCTGATCGAATGTGTTCCGGAATGCCATGCTCGATCATGGCGTCGGCCAGCACATCGATCACTTGGTTGCTGTTAATCCGCCGGCCGACATGAATCGCCAGGCACTCCCGCGTGTACTCGTCGATCAGGTTCAGGAAGCGTACTGTTCTTCCGTCATGCGTAAAAGCGCTCATAAAGTCGTACGACCAGACGTGATTCGGCCGCTCTGGCCGCAGGCGAACGCACGAGCCGTCGTTGAGCCACAAGCGGCCACGAGGCTTCTGCTTCTGCGGAACCTTCAGCCCTTCGCGGCGCCAGATCCGCTCCACGCGATCCTTGCCTACGTTCCAGCCGGCTTCCTGCAGCTTGATGGTGATGCGTCGGTATCCATACCGGCCATATTGACTGGCCAGTGCGATGATGGCCCGGGTCAGCGCGTTTTCGTCGTTCCGCTGTGTCGGCTGGTAGCGTTGCGTGCCGCGTGGTTGGTGAACCAGTTGGCACGCATGACGCTCACTTGCCCCTTGTTGCTTGGCATGTTCTACAGCGGTACGGCGCCGCTCCGGGCTTAGAAGTTTCCCCGGGCGATGTCCTGAAGGATCTGCTTGTCCAGGCTCAGTTCAGCCACCAGGCGCTTCAGCTTCCCGTTCTCCTGCTCCAGTTCCTTCAGACGCTTAGCCTGGTCCACCTTTAGACCGCCATACTCCTTGCGCCAGCGGTAGTAGGTCTGCTCTGTAATGCCAGCTTCCCGGCTCGCCGCCGGGTGCGTCTTTCCGTTCGCCACGGCCACTTCGATCTGCCGCAGAATGTTCACAATCTGCTCAGGCGTGTGCTTCCTGGGCTTTGCCATTCCATGCTCCTTCCATACCAGTTTGTCTCACTCCCACTGGTACAGAATTTGCCGGGCACTCCAGGTGCTTCCCCGCATTCAACCGCAAGCCGCAGGGGCAAGAGGACGAGCGCTTCCTCTCCGGGAAAATAGGGATTTTCGCTCTAAACCCATCTACCCCAACATTCATCCGACGCAATCGCAGTGGAATGGATCATGCCGCGCAGTACTGCAGACGTGGGATGACTGCGATCCATGCCAGCAGCAATTCAATTGCGTTCCTCGTGGAGAGATTCTCAATGGCCAAGCAAAAATTCGCGATGCCCCGCGTTGCCGTCTACAGACTGCGTCACGGGATAGCCGTATTCCTCCTCACCCTGGCTTCCGCAGTCCTAGCTGCCGCGCAATTCGGCGGTACTGGAACTATTCAGGGCACGGTAACGGACAACATGGCAGCTGTCCTGCCGGGTGCGAAGGTTACGGTGACGAATATAGCTACAGGGACTACCAGAACAGCAACAACAACTCGATCGGGGTTCTATTCTGTCCCCGCGCTTACCGCCGGCCAATACACAGTTGCCGTCTCTGCCCCGGGTTTCCGTTCAGTTACCCGTCCGCATATCATTGTGGACGCACTCGCCATCGTTCCAGTGAACATTTCGCTGGCGGTGGGATCGGCAACGCAGAGTGTCACGGTCACCGCCGCCCCGCCCATGCTGAACACCCAGGATCCCACCCTTGGCCTCAGCATGCGCAATAACCTCTACACGGCGCTGCCGCTTGCCATGAATGGCACTGCCCGCGATCCAACCGCCTTCGTATCCCTAGTTCCGGGTGTGCAGGCCACATCCACGCAGGCGGCGGGCACCTCCTTTGCTTCCATCAACGGCGGCCAGAGCCGCTTGAATGAGATCTACATTGAGGGCATGCCTACCACCAACTCCGCGGTGCAAGGGGAAACACGCAATCTCTCCGAATCGGTGTCGGTCGAGGCTGTAGATCAGTTCCAGGTAGAGACCAATAACGCGCCCGCCATGTATGACGGACAGGGCGTGGAAAACTTTACGATCAAGAGCGGCACCAACAAGTTTCACGGCACCGCGTATGAGTACTTCCGCAATACGGCCCTCGATGCTGCTGGTTATTTTTCGAAAGTCACTCCCGTCGAGCACCAGAACGAGTTCGGAGTCGATGCCGGAGGGCCGATCCTAAAAAACAAGCTATTCTACTTCGGCGACTTTGACGGTTACTACTACACCGCGGCCACCAACGCCACATTGCAGACGGTACCCACTCTGGCTGAACGCAAGGGAGATTTCAGCGCCTTTCCGCAGCCTATCTACGACCCGCTAAGCACTACGTGCAACGCGGCTGGAGTCTGCTCCAGAACCCAATTTCCAGGCAACATCATTCCGGCGAACCGCCTGTCCTCGGTCTCCCAGTCCCTGGCCTCCTACCTGCCGAACCCGATCAATAATCAATTGCAGAACAACGTTCTGACCAATCAGCCGACCGGCCTGCATATTCTCACCACCACAGATCGCGCCGACTGGCACATCAGTGACAGGAACCTGATTTACTTCCTCTTCAGCAGGGGGCAATACGAAACAAATGGCCTGGCGGGCATTTCGCCGGGAACCGATGCATTGCCGCTTCCCTACACTGCTTCCCGCATTGTCGAGGAGGTCCCCTATCTGGCACAGATCCACGACGTTTACACGGTCACTCCCAACCTCATCAATGAGTTTGGTTATTCATTCAACCGCCTGCAGGTTCCGATTCTGAGTGCGACCGCCGCCGGCAAATACCCGCAAAAGGCAGGCCTTCAAGGCTTGCCCGCGGGCCAGGCGGACACGGCTTTTCCCACCGTCAATTTCTCGGGCCCCAACTCCCCCATCGGCTGGGCCGGGACGAACTCCATCGCCTTCAATGACGCATCCAACACCTTCGTTCTGCAGGACAACCTGCAGTGGGTACACGGCACGCACGCAGTCACATTCGGCGGTGAAGCCGAATGGCTGGAGAACAACGACGTGAGTCCTGACAATGGCAGCGAAGTCAGGTTCAACATGAGCAATAACGACACGGCGGGCTTTGCCTCGGACGGCACCCTCCTGACCACGACCGGCAACGCGTATGCGAGCTACCTGCTGGGAGCGGTGGATTCCGGTCTGGCGATCGACAACTCCGTCGTGACCACCGGCGAGCGTTTCCGCAATTATGCGCTCTACGCTCAGGACGACTGGAAGGTTAACTCGCGTCTCTCTCTTAACCTCGGCCTGCGCTACGACATCATCGGCGTCGCCCACATGGCGTTCAATCGAATGTCGTTTCTCAACCCCACACTGCCGAATCCCGCAGTTGGCGGCCATCCAGGCGCTCTTCAATTCGCGGGAAATGGAACCGACAGCTGCCACTGCTCAACTCCTGTGCAAACCCACTATTTTGACTTCGGTCCCCGCGTCGGCTTCGAGTTCAGCCCTGACAACAAAACCGTATTTCGCGGCGGATATGCCATTATGTACAGCCGCGGCGGAGCCACCGGAGGAGCGCTGTACCAGGGCACTGGTCAGTTGGGTTTCGATGCCAATCCATCGTTCAACAGCTTGAATCCTGTGGGCGGAGAACCGGCGTTCTTCTGGAGTCCGCAACCAACGCTGCCATCCGCCTACAGCGGCGTATATACCGGCGGCTTGCCCCCCTATCAGAAGGGCCCGTTCTTTGATCCGACCTTGAACACAGGGTATTGCACCAACTGCGCGGCCAACGGAGGAGCCGGAGGCGGCATTACGTATGGCGCGCCTCACATCGGAGGACGTACTCCTCAATATGAGAACTGGAGTCTCGGAATGCAGCGGGCGCTGACGCCCAATCTGACCTTCACCCTCGCCTACTCGGCCAGCGCCGGGCACTATTTGCCAACCACTTTGGGCCGGCCTATTTACAGCGATCAAATCAATCCCATGTACCTTGCGCTTGGCCCCTTGCTCTCTGCGCAAGCCACGCCCGCGAATATCGCCGCGGCCAACGCAATTACTCCCGGTATCAATCTCCCTTACCCCAACTTCGCCGGCACCATCGGCCAGATGCTGCGCCCATTCCCGCAGTACTCCGGCGTCAATGATGCCTTCGAAAACATCGGAGACTCCACTTACAACTCGATGCAGGTAATCCTGCGCCAGCAGCTCTCAAAAGGGCTCACTTTCAGTGGCTCCTATGTCTGGAGCAAGGAGATTGATAATATCGCGCGCGGACGTACAGCTTACAATCACGCGATTGAGAAGGCCGTCGGCAATATCGACAGGACGAACGTCATTTCTGCCTCCTTCACCTATGCTCTTCCCTTTGGGAAAGGCAAGTGGATCGGTGGAGGCAATCCGTTCGTTTCCGCTTTGGTGAGCAACTTCGAAGTTGCAGGTATTTATACCTTCAGCACCGGCGCGCCGTTAAGCATTGTTTCCTCTGGATGCAACGCTCCCTACACCGGCGGGGCCTGCTATCCCAACGCCAATCCGTCGTTCATCGGAGCACTCAAGATCAATGGCGGCCCATCGAGCGGTAAGGGGGTTCCCGGAAAGACGAGCTACATCAACAAAAACGCGTTCCTGAATCCGGCGCCCTACACCTTTGGGACCCTGACGCGGAATGCTCCCTTTGGCCTGCGGGAGCCTTCGGTTTGGGATCAAGATCTGACGCTGCGCCGGATCTTCAGCTTCAACGAACAGATGAAGCTGAACGTTGCGGTAGATGCCTTCAACATCTTCAACACAGTCAACTTCGGAGGGGTCTCGACGAATATCAGCTCCTCCAACTTTGGCACCGTAACCAACCAAGCGAACAGCGCGCGCAAGCTCCAGTTGGAAGCTCGCGTGACGTTCTGAGCGTGCTCGACGGCCCCGGCACTGCCGGGGCCGTTAATTGTCTTGGAGTGCTTGGCAGCTACGGGCGATCAGTACAATCCGCGGCT
>DAIDLI010000005.1 GCA_027449545.1 Acidobacteriaceae bacterium
GCCATGTGTAGACACTCCATTCACGTGCGCCGGAGCCATTCAGCGCCGCTCGTTGGTGAAGCTCTTCGAACTTGCGTAGAACTGCATGCATAGTGGGACTGTGTGCGCAGGTCGTGCGAGGACCAGCCCTTAATCTTGTACTGTGCGCATACTAGTATGCGAGAAATACAACTGGCAACAGGAGACTGCAAAATCATTCAAAAAAGTGAGCAGATAACCCGAAACTTGTTTTCACAGCACATACTGGTCGTTTGAGAAGATCAAAAAATGGGATGGAGGACCCCGATCCAGCGGGATCAGCCTCTCCGCGCCAGCCGCGGAGCCAGAAAAGGGAAGACTTCTCAGGGGCCCGGGGCCTACGGAAGTACGCGTTCGATGTGCAGGTAGAGAAGAACGTTGATCACCACGGAGACTGCCAGCAGCCCGAGAGCTACGACGGCAATCAGGTTGACCTTCTGGCCCACGGCTCGCAGGTCTTCCATCAACTCCTGCTGTTCCAGCGTGTTTCTATCGGTCGCCTCGCGTACCATGTCGAGCTGATCCTGCACCCGCTGCAGGCTGCCGTTCTGCTCCTGGACCTGAACCGCTAACTCCGCCTGCTGCACCTGAAGCTCGCCGATGCTGTTTTGGACCGGAGCCAGATCAACCGGGGCCTGGGCAGCTGGCTTGGGTGCGTGCGAGAGCACATTCACCACTGCGCTGGCGACATTGCCCTCCAACAGGGGCAGCAGCCGCTGCACGAAGGGCATGGCCGAGCGGAAGGCATGGACCACGCGCTCCACGTTGGAAGCAGAGCCAGGCGCGGCGCCGGAGAGGTCTGAATCCCCAAGCGGACGCCCGGGCGGCGGAAGCTGGCGTGACGTGCCTGGATCGTCGGCGGCATTCCGGCCGGAGCCGCGGCTCAGCGGCGCGCCCACGGCCCGAGGTTGGGCCCAGCGCCTCTGGCTGCCGTTTTCGTTCTTCCAGTCGCTATTGCCGGCTTCGCTCATCGCCTTCCTTGTAACACACTATCAAAGGCAACGCTCCTGTATACCTTATTTTGTCCTGGATGCAAACTGCGGCTGGCCAGGACGACCGGTCACCAACTCAGCCCAGCCATCACGTATCCTCAAAAGCGGAGTGGCCGCGAAGCAAGGGCCGATCGTGCCGGCAATGACCCCGGCCGGCAGGGAGAAACACGTGAAACGAGTTGTGAACCGCACCGTGCGCAGTGTGCAAAACAGTATCCTGGCCGGAGTGCTGACCATCGGGCCGCTCTTTGCCACCTGGCTCATCTTCAGCTTCGTGCTGGGAACTCTGGCCAAGGCTGGCCGGCCGCTGGTGCGCCTCTTCGATGCGGCCTTTCCGGCGGTGTGGCTCAGCGATCCCTGGTTGCAGTCGGCCCTGGCCGTCGTGCTCACGCTGGTGCTGCTTTACGTGGTCGGCCGCCTCACCTCGCTGGTGATCGGGCGACAGGCCTTTCGCCTTTTTGAGGCCACGCTCGAGCGCCTGCCGTTCGTCGCCAAGGTCTACACCTCGGTGCGCCAGTTGCTCGACACCATGATGGCCAAAAAAGATTCGAGTCAGCGTGTGGTGCTGATCGATTTTCCGATCGCAGGGCAGAAGAGCGTCGGCTTTTTAACCCGCACCATGACCGACGCCGCTACCGGCGAGGCCTTGGGCGCGGTGCTCCTGCCCAACGCCATCAATCCCACCTCCGCCATTCTGCAGGTGCTGCCGCTGAGCCGCATCACCGAGACCCGCATGACCATGGAGCAGGCCATGAGCATGTTGATGACCGGCGGCGCCGTCGGGCCCGATACCATCGACTTCTCGCGCAGCGCGCTGCAAACCTCGGGAGACGCTGCGCCGCTGCTCTCCGGCAAGTAGCTTGGGAGCAGCGGCGCAGTGCTTAGCCCTGTTCCGCGGCTTCCAGTTCCTCTTCTGCGTGTTCGCTTTCCACCGTGACCTTGCGCAGGCTTACGTTCTCCACCTGCGCCCAGAGCAGGCCCAGCGGAATCACGCTGAGGAAGGTCACCAGCAGCAGCGTGGCCGCGCAGGCGGTCGCCGCTTCCGGGGCGACTCCGAAGAAGCTCACCAGCGCGGCCGCCACAAAGGCGATCTGCGAAAACCAGCCAAGAATAGGCAACTGAAACATGCTGACGCCGCCGCTCACCGCCATCAGCAGAATGCCTTTGGAGATGCTCATGCCGGCCAGCGCGGGACTCGCCGTGAAGGCGTGCGCTGTCTCCAGATAGGCCGTGGCAATCAGCGCCCACATCACCAGCGAAAGCGACGTGGCGATCGCAAAATCGGCCGCGTCCTGCACCGCACCCAGGCCGGAGTGGAAGGTGCGGATCTTGTGGCCGATGGACTTGCCTAGCCCGTGGGCGATGGGACCGAGTCCGTGCTCAAAATAGCGTGCCACCGTCGGCCCGGTGAGACGTAGCGCAACCAGGAATAGAACCGCAATCAGCGTGAGCAGAAGCGCCCCGAAACGCGTGACGATGGTGCCCAGTATCGGAGACTCGTGCAACAGCGGTGCCAGCATGCGCGCGAGCAGGTCGCTATGGGCGGTCACAGCGGCGGTCTGCGGAGCGGGAATCCACAGCAGCGCCAGCGAAATGATCACCGCCATCGAGCCGAAATCGAACAGCCGTTCAACTATATAGACCGCGATCTGCGTGCTCAGAGGAACGCCGGTGCGCCGTGTCACCAGGTAGGGCCGCACCGGGTCGGCGACCCGGCCGATTAGCGCCACCGCCGTAAAGCCCATCACCTGCGTTCCGGTCAGTGAAAGCAGCGGAACCTTTTGGTTGTGGCGCAGCAGCAGCGCCCAGCGCGCGGAACGGAAGAGATAACCCACATAAATGCAAGCAATTCCAATGACAATCCGCTTCCAGTCCGCCATCGCGATCTGGGTGCGGAACACACCAAAATCAAAATGAATGCGGTGATGCCCCCAGGCGATCAGTGCTGCCAGAGCAAAAAGGGCGATCAGACCGACGAGTAATTGTTTCCTATTCACTCTCTCTCCGTTCGAACAACCTTCTCTTCCAAGTGTATGGGATGGGCTGGTCTGCTTGCGGGGGCCGGGATCGGGAGCGAAACCGATCTGAAACCTGGGTGAATTACCGGGGACGAGAGGTTGATTTTGTTCTGTAGGTTCTAGCGAGAGGCCCGTTGGTTCCCAGCGGAACTGCGGGCTGCGGCTTGCCGCGCGCGGACACGGCGGTTGAACTCGTGAATCACACGCGCCACATACGCCCGTGTTTCGGCATAGGGAGGAATTCCATGGTAACGATCGACCGCCTGCGGTCCTGCGTTATAGGCGGCCAGTGCCAGCGCCAGATTGTCGTGGTACCGCGTCAGCAGGGAATCCAGATAGGCGGAGCCGCCCTGGATGTTTTCTCCCGGCTCGAAACGGTCGCGCACACCCATGCTGGCCGCGGTCGAGGGCATCAACTGCATCAGCCCCTCGGCGCCGGCGCGGCTAACGGCGCGCGCGTTTCCGCCGCTCTCCGCCTTCACCACGCTGGCCAGCAGGTCCACATCCAGATTGTGCTGCCGTCCGGCGCGGGACAGCATCTGCTCCAGATCGGTCGCGCTCAGCTTGCCCCTTGCGCTCGATGAAATCTGTGCCGCCTGAGGCGTCGTCGGCGCATTCGGCACAAACGCCACCGCCGCCACTTGCTCCGGCCTCAGCTCGATGTAGTTGTCATTGCTGGCGGTCAGGTACAGCCGCACCCGGCCGTCCACCTCGGCGTGATGATCGCAGCTTTCTACAAACCCATTGCTCAGCGTCACGCGTTCCGCGGCGCGCGCAGACACTGCCCAGCCCAGCGCAAAAAGCGCAGCCGCGGCAATCGTCAGGTGTCGGCGCAGGTCGGTTCGCACGCTTACGCTGGCTCCTCAGTCAGAATCATCGGCGGACGTTTTGCCGCCATCGCCCGTTCCAGCACCACCGCCACTCCGTCCTCGTCATTGGCGGGCGCCTGCTTCCATCCGTTCAACTTGGCGGCCGCGCGCAGCTCGCTGGAAGAGTTGGCCATCACATACGGCTGTCCGGCCCACTCCAGCATCCCGAAATCGTTCCAATTATCGCCGATCGCCATCACCTCGCGGCGATCCACGCCCAGCCGCACCGCCAGCCGCTCCAGAGCCCATACCTTCGAAATCCCCGGCGGCAGCAGGTCGAGAATCGAGATGTCCCGCGCCGGATACTCGGTACGCGTGCACTCGCATTGCGTCGCCCATGCGCTCGCCTTCAAAGCCCTCTCTGCCTCGCGCATCGCTTGAATCGAACCCGCCACCATCCCCTGGATCGGATCTTCTCCGTCGATCAGGGCGTCTTCCAGCGGCTTCACCACCTCGATCGAGCCTCGGTTGGCTTCAACCCACAGGGCGATCCGGCCGTGCGCCTGCTCCAGATCTTCGAGCACCAGCTCTGCGCGGCCGGGCTGATCGAAGGTGAACACGAGAGAACCAAAAGGCCGAAGCAAGGCGCATAGCCCGCGCCCCACCCGTGCATCCATGTGGCATCGGTCCATGGGCTCGCCGCCCAGGGTTCGCACCACTGCACCATTGGACGTGATCAGAGGCATATCCGCTCGCAGTCCGTGTCCCTCCAGCAGGGGAGCGGTATACGAGGCGCGGCGGCCGGTGGCAATCGCGACCGTAATCCCCGCCTGCTGCGCGCAACGCAGCGCTTGCGCATTGCGGCGGCTGATTGCGGTGCTGAACGAGGGCAGCAGCGTGCCGTCCATGTCAATCGCCACCAGGCGAACCGGAGGATGCATGGCTCCAGTGTACGGGAAACACGGAACCAGACGCCGCGAGATTAGGGCAACAGGAAAACCGGATTAGGGTAAGCTCTGTGTATGGAACGGATTTGCAGCCATTGCCACGCCGTGCTCGCGCAGGACACCGAGGCTGACTGGTGCCCGGCGTGCGGCGGCGCCCTGGTCGAGCGCGCGGTGCTCGGTGACAAGCCTCCGGCAAAGCCCGACATCGACCACCGCGGCATCGTCCTGCCCCGCCGTCACGCTCTCGGCGGAATCATCACCCCCCAGTAATCCGCTATTTCTTCCCTCAATACGTCGTCTTGCTCTCAAAGCGGCGATAGGTGAGGCTGGCTTCCGCGATAACGATCATCATCGGCACCAGCAGCGGCTCCGTGGTGCGGGTCAGTTCCAGCACAAACGCCAGCGTGGAGATGGGCGCCTGGGTCGAAGCCGCCAGCACTCCGGCCACCCCCAGCACCACATAGCTGCGCTGATCCGTCGACGGGGCCAGATAGCTCCACGCCTGCCCGAGAACCGCGCCCAGCAGCGACCCGAAGGCGCACGTCGGCGTAAACAGCCCGCCCGGAATTCCCGCCCGCAGCACGCAGAATGTGGCCACCGGTCGCAGAACCACCAGCCAGCACAGCAGGGCAATGCCGGCCTTCTCATCGAAAGCCAGTTGCACCACGTCCTTGCCATTGCCCAGCAACTGCGGGAAGGGAATTGCCAGTGCGCCCAGCACCGCCAGAGCCCAGATCGGCGCAAGCAGAATCTCCAGCTTCTGTGGCTTGTGCTCCTTGCCCCAGTGAATGCCGCGCACAAACCACACGGACGCATAGCCGAGCAGCGGCCCGGCCAGGACGGCCCAAACCAGCAGCGAATGCGAGACAAACAGCGCCGGCACCTTGTACGTAGCCTCATTCGGCAGCAGCAGCCACGAAACGGCAGTGGCGACAAAGGAAGTCGCGAACGCCGGCAGAACAGTGGCCAGGCAGACGTTGCGCAGCAGGACTTCGACGGTGAACAGCGCGCCCCCGAAGGGCACGTTGTAGGCTGCCGCCATGCCCGCCCCCACGCCGCAGGCCACCAGCAGTTGTCGGTCCTCGGGCGTGAGCTCGGTCCATTCGGCGAGCTTGGCTCCCACCAGTCCCCCGGCCTGTTTCAGCGCCGCTTCGCGTCCGATCGCCGCGCCCATCCCCACCACTACTATCGACAGCAGCGTGCTCATGAGGGTGACGTCCTGGGGCAGATCCCCCTTGCCCTCGCGCACCGCCTTGGGCAGATTCGGCGGAGTGCGCCCGAAGGTGCGGTGCGATACCCAGAGCACCACCCCAGCCAACACACCCGCCGCGATCATCACCATCACCCGGTGCGGGCCGGAGACGCCTTTGACGCCGGTAAGAAAGCTCCCCTGGGAGTACTGGTAGCAGAGATGCTCGACAAGGCGGAGCAGCTTCATCAGCAGGCCCCCAGAGACGCCGGCGCCCACCCCGGTGAGCAGAATCAGAAGCCACATCCGGAAGGAGATCGATTCAAGCTTTCGGCTTTGCTGTTGGGGCTCCTGCTCCACCGGCATGAACGCTTGGATGCGGCCTGGCCTTCATGCAAGATCCAGCGCGAAGCTGGGTGCTCCAGAGCCTGTCTTGAGCCTGCCGACGAGGTCTCGCCCGCTAACGGGGAGGTACCCCCGTACATTCTGCAGCGCCCTTTAGAATCGATCACCATGCGATATCTTCTCGCGGCTTTGCTGTGCGTGGCCTTTGGCATTGTTCTTTCCGGCTGCCATTCCAAGCCCTCGCTCACCCCTCTCCAGGCCCAGGGCAAGCAGGTCTTCGACGTCGGCTGCGCGCATTGCCATGTCTCCAACGACCAGCACCTGAATCCCCCTCCACCCGACCTGCGCGGCCTCTTCACGCGCAAGAGCATGCCCGATGGGGCGCCCGCCACCGATGCCGAGCTCCAGCGCCTGCTCCTCACCGGGAGGGGAAGCATGCCCTCCTTCGCCTACCAGATGACCCCGCAGCAGATGTCCGCCGTCATCGCCTGGCTGCACGTCTACGGGATTCAGCCGCAGAAGTGATCGCCCCTCCGCGGCCCGAATTTGCCCCCACGGTATACTCAGAAGATGGCGACGGCGACCGAAAAAACGTTCTATCTGGAGACCTTCGGCTGCCAGATGAATGCCCACGACTCCGAGAAGGTGATCGGCACGCTTCTCAACCAGGGCTACCGGCAGGTGCAGACCGAGGAGGAGGCCAACCTCATCCTCTACAACACCTGTTCCATCCGCGACAAGGCGGAACAGAAGGTCTTTCACCGGCTTAACGACTACAAGGCCCTCTACAAGGCGGGCAAGCGCTTCGGCGTGCTCGGCTGCGTCGCCCAGCAGGAGGGCGAGAAGATCTTCGAGCGCGCCCCTTATGTCTCGCTGGTCTCCGGTTCCGCCTCCTATCGCAAGCTCCCCGAGATGCTCGCCCGCCTCGAAGCCGGCGAGGGCCGCATCACCGGTCTCGACGATCGCCAGACCGAGGAAACCTTCGAGACCGAGTTCACCGCCCGCCAGAACCCATACCGCGGCTACATCACCATCATCGAGGGCTGCGACAAGTTCTGCGCCTACTGCGTGGTGCCCTACACCCGCGGCAAAGAGCGCAGCCGCACCTCCAGCTCCGTCCTCGAAGAGGCCCGCCGCATCGCCGACCTCGGCTATACCGAGATTCAGCTCCTCGGCCAGAACGTGAACAGCTACCGCGACCCGGACGGCAAGATGAGCTTCGCCGAGCTGCTCGCCGCCGTCGGCCAGGTCCCCGGCATCCGCCGCGTGCGCTTCACCACCAGCCATCCCCGCGACTTCACCCGCGACATCGTCGAGGCCATCGACGCCTACCCGACCCTCTGCGATCACGTCCATCTGCCCGTGCAGTCCGGCTCCTCGCGCATCCTCAAGGCCATGGCTCGCGAGTACACCTCCGACTGGTATCTCGAACGCATCGCCTGGATGAAGGCGGCCAGGCGCACCATCTCCCTCTCGACCGACATCATCGTGGGCTTCCCCGGCGAAACCGACGAGGACTTCATCCAGACCATGAACCTGCTCGCTCAGGTCGAGTACGATTGCGTCTTCGCCTTCAAGTACTCGGCCCGGCCCAATACCCCCGCCCTGGTCATGATCGACTCCATCCCCGAGGCCGAGAAGGCCAAGCGGCTTCAAGTGCTGCTTGACCGCCAGCGCGAGATTCAAAGGTCCAATTATTCCAAACATATCGGGCAAATCATGGAAGTCATGGTTGAGGGGCAGAATCCCGCCCGCGCCCAGGTCGCCGCGCGCAGCAGCCAGAACAAGTCCGTGAACGTCAACTGGACCCAGCCCATCGCCCCCGCCCCCGGCAGCTACATGCAGGTGCGCATCACGGCCTCGCACCCCAACAGCCTGGTCGCCGAACCGGCTTAATTCTGGCCCCGGGCTTACAATCGGTCCCGGCGGCGTCTAACCGTCTAGAAGAGCGGAAACGGAGGAGCGATGGACATCGAAGTCAGGATTCGGGGGCTCATGATGGATCCCTCCACCAACATGCCCATCGTCGTCCTCAAGGATGTCTCCTCCGACACCGTCATGCCCATCTGGGTGGGCATCTTCGAGGCCAACGCCATCGCCATCGAGATCGAGAAGTTGTCGGCCCCCCGCCCCATGACCCACGACCTGATGCGCAACATCATCGGCTACTTGAACGCATCGCTCGAAAAGGTCGTCATCACTGAAATTAAAGACGACACCTTCCACGCCCTGCTGTGGCTCAGCCAGAACGGCGAACGCGTTGCCGTCGACGTCCGCCCCTCCGACGCCATCGCCCTCGCCCTGCGCTCCGATTGCCCCATCTTCGTCTCCGAAGAGGTGCTCCAGACCGCCAAGCTCAACACCTCCGGCCCCCCCGAGGGTCCTACGGCCGAGCAGCTCCGCTCCTGGCTCGAAGGCCTCAACGACGAAGACCTGGGCCGCTATAAGATGTAACCCGGGCGCGGCCCCACCTTGCTTTTCCAGGCCGCTTCGCAGGGCCTGCCTGTATCTGCCGTCACCCTCCCCCTTTACAGCCGCGGAGTACACTGGATAAGGCGTCAGAACCGGCCATTGGCCTGGTCCCGCCGGCTTTCTATCGCCGCCTCTCGGCGCGCGAACTTTTCTGGAGGAGATTTCTGCGATGCGTGTTGCTTTGTTGACCGGCGGCGGCGACTGCCCCGGTTTGAATGCCGTCATCTATGCGGCTGTGCGGAAGGGCATCAACCACTACGGCGATGAGTTCATCGGCTTCCTCAACGGCTGGCGCGGCGTCCTCGATAACAACTTCATTCCCCTGACCCTCGAAAACACCGACGGCCTTCAGCTCAAGGGCGGCACCATCCTGCACTCCTCGCGCACCAACGTCAAGAAGATCCCCGGCGGCATCGAGAAGGTGCAGGAAGTCCTCAAAGCCAACAAGGTCGATGCGCTGATCGCCCTCGGCGGCGACGACACCCAGTCCGTCACGCTGTACCTCTGCGAGAACGGCATTCATGGCGTGGGCGTCCCCAAGACCATCGACAACGACATCAACGGCACCGACGCCACCTTCGGCTTTGACACTGCCGTCTCCATCGCCACCGAGGCCGTGGATCGCATCCACACCACCGCCGATTCGCACAATCGCGTGGTCGTCGTGGAGGTGATGGGCCGCGACGCCGGCTGGATCGCCTATGCCTCTGGCATCGCCGGCGGTGCCCACGTCGTCCTCGTCCCCGAGAAGGACATCGACATCGACCACGTCTGCAAGCTGCTCAAGTACAACTACGACCACGGCAAGCACTACGGCGTCGTCGTTGTGGCCGAGGGCTGCCACCTGCCCGAAGTCGGCCAGGTGCTCGGCTCCGCTCAGGTCGATTCCTTCGGGCACGTGCGTTTGTCGGGCATCGGCGAAAAGCTGGCTGAACTCATCGAGAAGAAGACCGGCTTCGAAACCCGCTCCGTGAATCTGGGCCACACCCAGCGCGGCGGCGTGCCCACCGCCTACGACCGCCTGCTCGGCCAGCGCTACGGCCTGCACGCCATCGATATGGTCCACCAGCAGAAGTGGGGCCGCATCGCCGTCCTGCACGGCACCGACATCACCGACATCACCATCAAGGAAGCCATCGCCACCAACCGCCGCCTCGACCAGCGCTTCTTCGACGTCATCTCCGGCCTCGAAGCCAAGGTCTAGCGACAGTCGGGTGCCCCCGGTCTCGCTTCTGAGACCGGGGAGACCACAACCCTCTCCCGGAGGGAGACGCGACAATAGCCCAGGATGAAGTCCGACGCCTACCGGGGCCCCCACGGACCGGCTCCTTCGTCCGTGGGGTGGTTGAGCGGCGGGCGCAATCCTGGGATAACCAGCCAGAACCATGCAAGCCCCGTAGGGGCGACCGAAACCGATCGCCACCTCTTGCTGGTCCGCTATCCGATCACTTTTTCACCCAATGAACTGCACTAGCCGAGGGTGCCCGTGACCCCGGTCTCGCTTCTGAGACCGGGGAGACCGCTACCCTCCACCCGCCCCCCTCCCGGAGGGAGACGCGACAATAGCCCAGGATGAAGTCCGACGCCTACCGGGGTGCCGAATACAATCAATCCCCCCCACTTGCGACAACGTTATGGCCCCACCCCGTACAACGTTATGCCGCCACGAATGGACCAGAGGTGTGAACTCGATATCATCCACCCCGAAGGTGTGTCCGCCTCTTCGTCATCCGGCGCCGAGGACACGAACTTGTTTACTGAAGTGTTACTGAAGAGTGGCCGGTTATTCGAGCCCATTCGGCAAAAAGCCTCGACATTAGGAATAATTATCGCTTTCATGATATATTGCATTTATGGCATATGCCGTAGAGGTCTCGGATGAGTTCAAAGCCTGGTATGAGCCTCTCTCAGAGCCGGAACAGAACAGCGTCGAGCGTGTGGTGTTGATGCTGATGGAGGCAGGGCCAGCTCTCGGCTTTCCATATAGCAGTGGGGTTGGAAAATCTAAATTCGGCCACATGCGCGAATTGCGAATTCAACATGAAGGGCGGCCTTACCGCGTGCTTTACGCCTTTGACCCTTCCCGGTCGGCATTGTTATTGATCGGCGGAGACAAAACCGGCGATGACCGCTGGTACGAGAAGATGATCCCGAAGGCGGACGCGATCTACGAAGAGCACATAAAGGTGATCACCGAAGAACAAAGCAAGGCGCGCAAGAAGAAACGCTCCCGGTAATTCCGGGCTAAAAAGTGATGGGAGTGCACCACAATGACCACGAATTGGAACAACCTGAAGCACAAATCTTCCCCCAAAGTTCGGGCTCGGCTGAAAGACGAAGCCCATGCCGAGCTGGAGCGTATTGGTTTTTCCAAGCTCCGGCATGCGCGCCAGCAAACGCAAGTCGCGGTCGCTCAGAAGCTGAAGATCGGCCAGGGCGCGGTTTCCCGCATGGAAAAGCAGTCAGACTTCCTGCTAAGCACACTGCGGGAATACGTCGACGCTCTTGGTGGCCAACTCGAACTCCGCGTGGTGTTCCCTGAAGGCAACTTCGTAATCGAGGATTTGGGTTCGGACAGGCCGAACAAGAAGCGCCGGTCTCGCACGAACGCTGCCGCTTGACGCACCTTGCCCCGTCTTCAGGAATGCACCGAGTCCGGATCATCGACAGTTGGCGGTGATACGACCATCAGGACGCGATTTGCGACCCTTTAGCGGGACCGCAGAGTCCCTACAGTTTGCATGAATCGGGTGTGCCGCCTGGGAGGCCAAACTTCGGTTTTCCGTCGACCACTCGAATGTGGACATCAGTAATGCTAATCTGGTGCCATTCTTCTCGCTTCACCTTGCCACAGCCCAAGACCCAGTAGCCATCCTTCTCCCGGCGAATCTCGCGAAGGCTAAAGCTCTGAATGGTCCAGTAGCCACTTCCCATTGTTTCATTCATGGCCTCGACGTACTGCTGACGATTCAGATCAGGCGCGTCACGTTGGCCCAAGAGTAGCTCGTTCTTCAGATCGGAGGTTTGATCCTGAATCTCCCAGAGGTCTTTCCAATCGTGCTTCACTTGATCGTGTATCCACCGATCGATTGCAGGCTGCAAAATCGCTCTTTCTTCAGGCCTGAGGTTGGCATATGGATCGGAACCAGTAGCCGCTGACGCGATCAAGCAAAGAGCCATAGACAGCAGTACGCTTTCCAGGACAGTCCGCATCAAAATCCCCTTGTCTACCGAAGATAAAACACGATCATTGCCGCATTGTCGGCAAGTGTTACCTTTGAAGAGTTTTTGCCTCGGATTTGGTCATTTTGCACCGACCCTGGGGGATTTCCTGCCCCCTGCCGGTTCTCAATCGGGGCGCAAGTCCAGGTTTTGAAGGACAGAATTTTACTGATTGGTGAACGTCGCACGGAGAACATTCGTCTGGGGATTTCCACTGTGGCCTGGGCCGGGCCAGCGGCACCACCGAGAAATGGCAGGTGGAGGCATGGATTTGTATTCGGTGGGGGCATTAGATTGTAACCAGCACCGGGGCCCCCACGGACCGGCTTCTTCGTCCCTGGGGTGGTTGAGCGGCGGGCGCAATCCTGGGATAACCAGCCAGAACCATGCAAGCCCCGTAGGGGCGACCGAAACCGATCGCCACCTCTTGCTGGTCCGCTATCC
>DAIDLI010000006.1 GCA_027449545.1 Acidobacteriaceae bacterium
GCGAACTTGAGTAAGTCTCGCGATCTCGGCATCTATCTGTGCAAGGATCGAGTCAATAGCCATATCCCAAGCATAATACTTGATCGTCAGGGTAAACAACTTTGCTTGGAGCTAATTGATAACTTGACCAGAGCGCGGATGGAAAGAAAACAGCACTGCCATGTTACTTGCGCGGATAGTAGTTCACCTGGGAAATACCCTGGGGATGACTTTCCTCTCTGCTCCTGTCACTTCGCCAGGCACGGGAACTTAACAGACAGGTAGGACCTCTTATCCATCGAATGGATATCGCACCAATAGAAAAGGGGCCAGCTTGGCTGGCCCCTCTGGTAAGTAGGTTTGCTGCGATTAAGCGTGAACCGTAGCGGAGGCTCGCTTCCACGCATAGAGCGGGAACTTGTTGGCCAGCTCCGCGACCTCGCCGCGGATCTTTCCAAGCGCCGCATCGTCGTTGCGTGCATCGAGAGCCTTCCCAATCCACGTCGCGATCTGCCGCATCTCCGCTTCCTTCATGCCGCGCGTCGTCAGCGCCGGCGTGCCCACGCGAATGCCCGAAGGCTTCAGCGGAGGATTGGTATCCCAGGGAATGGAGTTCTTGTTCACCGTAATGCCGGCCTTGCCCAGAGCGGCTTCCGCCTCGGAGCCAAGAATGCCCTTCTCGAAGACATCCACCAGCATCAGGTGATTGTCCGTGCCGCCCGAAACCAGCCGATAGCCGGCTGCCTGCAAGGCCTCGGCCAGCGCCTTGGCATTCGCGACGATCTGCCTGGAGTACTCGCGAAACTCCGGCCGCAGCGCTTCCGCGAAGGCAACCGCCTTGGCGGCCACGATGTGCACCAGCGGTCCGCCCTGCTGACCGGGGAAGACTGACTTATCCACCGCCTGCGCCAGATCCTGGTTGCAAAGAATCAGGCCCGCGCGCGGCCCGCGCAGCGTCTTGTGCGTCGTCGTGGTGGTAATGTGCGCGTGCGGCACCGGCGAAGGATGCATGCCCCCGGCAACCAGCCCGGCGATATGCGCCATATCGAACACAAAGTATGCACCCACCTTGTCGGCGATCTGGCGCATGCGGGCAAAGTCCCACAGCCGCGGATAGGCGCTGGCCCCGCCGATGATCATCTTCGGCTTCTCCGCCACCGCCACCGCCTCCATCTCGTCGTAATCCAGAGTCTCGGTCTCACGGCGCACGTGATAGAACGTCGTCCGATACAGCTTGCCGCTGAAGCTGAGCTTGTGGCCATGAGTCAGGTGACCGCCATGAGCTAGGTCAAGGCCCAGGATGGTATCGCCCGGCTGCAGAATCGCGGCATAGGCCGAAGCATTGGCCTGCGAGCCGGAGTGCGGCTGCACGTTCACATGCTCGCCGCCGAATAGCTGCTTGGCGCGATCGCGCGCCAGATTCTCCACGATGTCGGCGTACTCGCAACCGCCGTAGTAACGGCGGCCGGGATACCCCTCGGCGTACTTGTTGGTGAAAACCGAGCCGGCCGCTTCCAGCACGGCCTCGGAGACGAAGTTTTCACTCGCAATCATCTCCAGACCTTCGTGCTGCCGGAGAGTTTCGTGTTCGAGCGCGGCTGCGACCTCAGGGTCGGCCTGGGCGAGGGTCATGGACATGCGATCCGTCATAACTCAAATTCTACGGCAACTCCTCTGTCTTTCCGGCTTACTTTTCCGCTCCGCCGCCGTCACCCGCGCGAAAACCACCGCCTCTCCCCAGCGGCCTACAATGGAATCTCCGGAGCCGGCGCAGGGAACACCTCTTCCACCGGAATCGAATCCTCTGCCGACAGGAGTTTTATGGCCACCGGGAAGCGCTTTCTTTGCATTCACGGCCACTTTTACCAGCCGCCGCGCGAGAATCCCTGGCTTGAAACCGTCGAAACCCAGGACTCCGCCGCTCCCTTCCACGACTGGAACGAACGGGTCTGCGCCGAGTCCTACGCTCCCAATGGGGCAGCTCGCATCCTCAATGAGAAAAAGCAGATCGCGCGCATCATCAATAACTACGCGCGCATCAACTTCGACTTCGGCCCTACCCTCCTAAGCTGGCTCAAAGAGAAAGCGCCTCGCACCTACCGCATGGTCCAGGAAGGCGAGCGCCGCAGCCGCAGAACCTTTGCCGGGCACAGCTCGGCCATGGCACAGGTCTACAACCACATGATCATGCCTCTCGCCGCCCGCCGCGATCGCATCACCCAGATCCGCTGGGGCATCGCCGATTACCAGAAACACTTCGGCCAGGAGCCGGAGGGCATGTGGCTGGCCGAGACCGCCGCCGACAACGACACATTGGAACTGCTCGCCCAGCACGGCATCAAGTACACCGTGCTGGCTCCCCACCAGTGTTTGCGTATCCGCCCGCTCAGCAGTGAGGAAGAGTGGACCCCAACCCCGGAGGCCAGCGTCGACACCACACGCCCCTACCTGGTGCGCTTCGACTCCGGGGTTTCGCTTGCCGTCTTCTTCTACAACGGCCCTAACTCCCGCGCCATCGCCTTCGAGGGCCTGCTCAACTCCGGCGAGAGCTTTGCCGCCCGCCTCAAGACCGGCTTCACGGACTCGCCCCTGCCGCAGATTGCCAGCGTTGCCACCGACGGCGAGAGCTACGGCCACCATCATCGCCACGGCGAAATGGCGCTGGCCTACGGCCTCTCGCTGCTGGAGAAGGACAAGAGCCTCAAGCTCACCAGTTACGGCAGTTACCTCGCGCAGTTTCCGCCCGAGTACGAGTGCGAGATCGTGGAGAACACCTCCTGGAGCTGTTCCCACGGCGTGGATCGTTGGCGGCGCGACTGCGGCTGCAACGGCGGCCGCCCCGGCTTCAATCAGGCCTGGCGCGCGCCCCTGCGCGAAGCTCTCGACGAACTGCGCGACGCCCTGATCCCGTTGACCGAGCAGGAAGGGAGCAAATACTTCCGCGATGTGTGGGAGGCCCGCGACGGCTACATCCAGGTGATCCTCGATCGCAGCCCGGAGGCCGTGGACCTGTTCTTCAGCGCGCACCAGAGCCATGCCTTGAGTTCCGCCAAGCGCATCCTCGCCCTCGAACTGATGGAGATGCAGCGCCACGCGCAGCTCATGTACACCAGTTGCGGCTGGTTCTTTGACGATATCGGCGGCATTGAAACCGTGCAGATCATTGCCTACGCGGCGCGCGTGCTCCAGCTTGCCAAGGACCTGTTTCCCGAGCAGGCGGCGCGCCTGGAGGCGAGCTTCCTCGACCGCATGGCGCTGGCCAAGTCCGCCGATCCCGAGGCGGGCGACGGCGCCACGATCTACCGCACCTGTGTCGACACCCGCGAGCTGCGCCTCGAGCAGGTGGCCGCACACTACGCCATCAGCTCCATGTTCACGCCCTATGCCGACGAGACGGAGCTTTTCTGTTACCGTGTGCAGCGTCTCTCCTACGACCTGCACACCTCCGGTCCGGGACGGCTGGCCCTGGGCCGCGCCCGCATCGAAAGCGCCATCACCGGCCACGCCGATACCTTCTCGTTTGCCGTGCTCCACTTCGGAGACCAGAACATCACGGCCGCGGTAAAGCCCTACACCAACACCGAGGCCGCAGCTTTCGAAGCGCTCGTCGCCGATGCCGCCAAACGGGTGCAAAGCGCCGACTTTCCCGAGGTCATCCGCCTGCTCGACCGCGCCTACGGGCCGGCTCACTACTCCATTACCTCGCTGTTCACCGACGAGCAGCGCCGCATCGTGCGCCTGATCCTGAACTCCACCCTCTGGGACATCGAGAACTCGCTCACCACCATCTATCAGGACCACGCCAGCCTGCTGCACTATCTCGCCCAGGCCGGGCTGCCCAAGCCGCCGGCGCTGGCGCTGGCCGCCGGCTTCGCCATCAACGCCGCTTTGCGCCGCGTCATCGAAACCGATCCGGTCGATCCCGCGCAGATGCGCTCCTGGCTCGCGCTTGCTCGTGCCGACCAGATCGCGCTCGACGTGCCCACGCTCTCCTACATCGCCGACCAGCGCATGAAACGCGCGATGGTCGAGTTGCAGTTATCGGCAGGCTCCCTGGAAATGCTGGATCGCGCATTGACCATGGCCCGCACGCTCGCCGAGCTGCCCTTCGAGCCCAACCTGTGGCAGGCGCAAAACCTGTGGCAGGAGATTCTGCGCACCCCCTCCGCCGAGCTCACCGCCCTCACGCCGGAAGAGCAGCCGCGCTGGGACAGGGCCTTCGACGAGCTGGCCGTTTGCCTCTCCATGGAGCCCAAGGCGATGCGCGCCCAGGAGGCGGCGCGGCTGGCTGCCCTCGTCGCCGCACAGATCCCCATCGAGAAGCAGGATCCGGTCCACTCAGTCTCGGGGCTCGATTGAGATGCAAGCACGGCACACGGTCTTCGATCACATCCTGTTTGCCGTTCTCCTGCTGATTCCGCTCATCGAGCGCTACATTACCTGGCCGCGCTTGCTGGCGCGGCTCAACACAGGCGAAGAGAATGTGCGCCTGCACTTCTATCGCGCCAGCATCCTGTCGCAGTGGCTGCTGACGGGTTATCTGGTCGCCATCTGGGCCGGACGGCCGTGGCACTGGCTCCTGCTGACCGCGTCTTCACCGCTGCGGCTGGGGCTGGGCCTCGCCGTTGCCCTGGGCATCGTCCTGCTCTTCCGCAGCCAGCGCAAACATGCCCTCGAAAGCGAGCGGGCGATGGACCACGCCCGCCGTCAGTTCGAGTACGCGGTGCCGCTGCTGCCGCATACCGCCGCCGAGAACCGCCTCTTCCATCTCGTCTCCGTGACCGCCGGCATCTGCGAAGAACTGTTGTTCCGCGGATTTCTCTACTGGTACCTGGCGCTGTGGACCGGTCCTGTTGCAGCGGCAATTCTCAGCTCGCTGATCTTCGGTCTGGGCCACATCTACCTCGGCGTGGCCCATGTGCCCAAAGCCGGCCTGGCGGGTCTCTTCTTCGCCTGCGTGGCGCTGGCCTCCGGCGCGCTGTGGCCGGCCATGATCATCCACGCCGCCATGGACTGGAACTCCGGCGAACTCGGCTTCAGGATTCTCTCCCGCCCTCCGCTCCCCGAGCCCGGCGCGTAGGCTGCGCGCCTGACAGCGCCACTCGGAGAAATTCCGTACCCGTGCACAGCACCGGAATCTGTTCTCGCTTGGTGTCTCTGCATACGATCCTCCGACACGCTTTCAATGCATCTGCTCTCCCATCGCTGGCATCCCAATTTCGGTAGCATCGCCCGCACTGCCCTACCGCAAGCGCACAGCCGCATCCGGACGACGCACTTCACCCTTTGACGCGGGAAGCGAACTGCCGCATGACGACAAGACCCCAGCTCTCTGAAGCCGTTCTCGGCGAAATTAACCGGGCCGCGATTCCGCTCTCCTTCGATCCGGAAGACTATGATCCACTGCTTGATTGGATCGGCACCCGGCGGGTGGTGCTGCTGGGCGAGTCCTCGCACGGCACCCACGACTTCTACCGCGAGCGCGCCGCCATCACCCGCCGCCTCATCGAGGAGAAGGGCTTCAACGCCATCGCCATTGAAGGTGACTGGCCCGATGCGCACCGCGTGCACCGCTTTCTCACCGGCCGCGGCCCCGACAGCAACGCCCGCGACGCCCTCGGCGGATTTCAGCGCTTTCCCGCCTGGATGTGGCGCAACATGGACGTGCTCGCACTGCTCGACTGGCTGCAGGCCTTCAACAGCAAACGTCCGCGCACTGAGAAGGTCGGCTTCTACGGCCTCGATCTCTACAGCCTGCACGCTTCCATGCGTGCGGTGCTGGATTACCTCGACAAGGTGGACCCCGAGGCGGCGCAGCGCGCGCGGTCCCGCTACGGGTGCTTCGATCATTTCGGCGAGGATCCGCAAGCCTATGGCTACTCCGCAAACTTCGATCTCAGCAAAGGCTGCACCGACGAGGTCGTGGCTCAGCTCGTCGAGCTGGAGCGGCGCAGCGCCGACCTGGCGATGCGCGACGGCCACGTGGACCCCGAAGACTATCTGACCGCAGAGCAGAATGCGCGCCTGGTGCAGAAAGCCGAGCACTACTACCGAACCATGTTCAGCGGCGGGGCGGAGTCGTGGAACGTACGCGACCGCCACATGAGCGAGACCCTGGAGTGGCTCCTGCAAGTGCGCCCGGCAGCCAAGGTTGTGGTATGGGCGCACAACTCGCATCTGGGCGACGCACGCGGCACGGAGATGAGCGAACGCGGCGAGGTAAACCTGGGCCAACTGGCCCGCGAGCGTTATGGCGACGAGGTCTTTGCGCTGGGCTTCACGACGCACTCCGGCGAGGTCACGGCTGCCTCGGCATGGGATGAGCCGGCCGAGCGCCGCATCGTGCGCCCCGCGCTGCGCGACAGCTACGAAGCGCTCTTCCACGATACCCAGATCCCGGTCTTCCTGCTGCCCATGCACGACTCAATCATCCAGCCGCTCTTCGACCGGCCGCGGTTGCAGCGCGCCATCGGCGTGGTCTACGCGCCCGAGAGCGAGCGCATCAGCCACTACTTCCACGGCCGGATGTCGGCGCAGTTCGACGCCGTCATCCACATCGATCGCACCAAGGCGCTGGTGCCCTTCGAGCGCACCTCCACGTGGGCCACGGGCGAGATGCCGGAGACCTATCCGTATGCGGTCTAGCGGCTGCGGATCAGCACCGCGGTGGCGTCGTCCACGTGCTCTGACCCCGCGCTGAAGCGCTGCACCTCCGCAAGCAGATCGTCGACACAAGCACCGGATCTCGAGAAGAAATCCTTCAGCCGCTGCGCGCCGTACTCCTCGTCCGCCAAATTGGCCGCCTCGGTGATGCCGTCGGTGTACAGCAGCACCCGCGAGCCGCAGGCAAGGGGGATCGTCTGCTCCGGGTACTCCGATGCTGCAAGCCCCAGCGGCAGGCCCGCCTCCATCTCGAAGAAGCAAGCGGCTCCGTTCATCACCAGCGGCGGCAGATGTCCGGCGCTGGCCAGCGTAAGCTCGCGCCGCTCCGCGTCCAGCACCGCGAAGATCATGGTGACAAACTTGCCGCTGGGAAGGTCCTCGATCAGGCTGCGATTGAGGTGCGCAAGGGTCGCGCCCGGTCCGGCGGCGAGCGGCGCCACGGAGCGCAGCAGCGCGCGCGTCGCCGACATCAGCAGCGCGGCCGACATACCTTTGCCCGAAACATCGGCGAGCGCAATACCGTAACGCTGAGCGCCCAGTTCGATGAAGTCGAACCAGTCGCCGGCCACCGCGCCGGCAGGATGCCACGCCGTCTCGAACGCAAATCCCGGAACCAGCGGCACCGGCTTGAGAAACAGCGCCTGCTGAATGGCGCCGGCCTCGGCCGACTCGCGCTGCATGCGTTGCCGCGCCTCGCGCTCGCTGGCGAAGCTGCGTGCGTTTTCCATGGCCACGGCCACATTGCCGGCCAGCGCCTGGATCACGGCCAGATGGTCGCTGGAGAACGCATCCACCTCCTGGTGGTCGATGCAGAGGACGCCCACCACCTGCTCCGCGCGCAGCAGCGGCACCGTGACCTCGGAGCGCGTCTGCGGCTCGCAGGCGATGTAATGCGCATCACGCCGGACGTCGGGCGCGTAGCGCAGCTTGCCCGAGGCGGCGCAGTAGCCCACCATGCCGCTGCCCGTCCGCAGGCGCTGGCCTTTGCAAAAGCGGGTGCAGCCGCGCACGCCGCAGAGCACAAAGTCGCCCGTGGCTTCTTCCCGAAGCCACACCGCAACCTCCACGTTTCCAAGGGTCGCGGCGATGTCGGTCACCACCCGATCGAGGAGCGTGTCGAAGTCGAGCGTGGAGCTGATGCGCTGGGTGGCGCGCTGCACCTTCATCAAAATCTGTGTGAAGTCGCGCGTGGAGCCAGGGGTCGATTGCCCGGTGCTGAGAGGGGGGTGGGCGAAGGCAGAGGTGACCATAGGTACCTCCTTTACGTTCTCGCCAAGGTGAGTGCTGCCAGTGTAGATGAAGCCGCGGCCCCGCAGATGCAGATTGTGGGGCCCCGAACTGGGCTTTGCTCAGCCCTTGCGGCGGTAGAGAACCTGGAAATCGTAGCCCGGGTTGGGCGGGAACAGCGCGGCGACGTGGCGCAGCCGCTCGGCCAGCGCGTTGGCCGCCAGCAGCGGGTACTCGCGCTCGCGCAGATCGTGGTAGTCGAAGTCCACCGCCAGCGAAAGCATGTAAATCGCCAGGGAGTCGGAGAACGACGACTCGAAGTAGCTGTTGCGGGCGCGCTCATCCACGCTGCGCTGCCCGGGACGCACATCCTGCGCGCGACGCCGCGCCTCCCAGGCGTCCTGGCTGGTCTCGCCGCGCACCTGCGCTTCGGCCTGCGACCACACCAGATTGGCAAAGCTCTCCGGCACGCCGGCCGTCTCCACAAAGTTATGGCCGACGTTGATGAAGAACTCAAAGGCCAGCCCGAACCGATCCTCGACCAGCCGGGTAGAGAGGAAGACCGCCTCGGTGGCGCCGAAATTGGCGTTGCGGTGGCACACCGCGCGATCGCCCAGATCGACGCTGTAGGAGGGCGCGATCATGGTCTCGCCGGTGTCGGCAAGTGCAAGCGGCACAAAGTAGTACGCCCGCTGGCTGAGCGCCGCCGAGAGTCCCGCCGGTACCGCGCCCACCAGGCGCTCCAGGTCGGCCTCGGGCAGCCGGGTCTCGCCCCAGGCCGCGTAACGAATCCCATTTGCGGCCTGGCTCACGGTCACCTGTGTCGCCACCTTCTCCGCATGCCATAACTCGATCTGTGTTGGGCTTGCCATCCGTTCTGTATTCTAGATGAAGAGGTCGGACATGCTTCAACAGGTGCAAACCATGCGGCCGGGCCGGAAGGTCTTCGGGTTTCCGCTGGATGGGTTCGGGCTATTCTCCAGCCTGCTGCTCACCCTGGCCACCGGATTCTTCACCTTCTTTGCTTCGACGTTCCTTGCCATCTTCGCGTTGCTGGGCTGGAACATCCTGGGCGGACACTCCGTCGACTACGCCGATACCTACCTGTACGTGGGCTTCCCGCTGGGCGTGATTGCCCTGGTGTTGGCGTTCATCGTCTTCATGTCCCTCTGGATCCGCGCCAAGATCCGCGCCTAATCGCCAGGCCAGGGGCGCTTCCCGCCACAGACGTGGCACGTGTGCCCGAGCCACCGTCCGACAGCATCCGCTGCGTTCGCCTCTCCTCCGCGTCGCCCTGAACTGTTTTCTCTTGCAGGGGTAAGTGTGGAAATGATTGGAGTTACGAGAATCAATTCCATAGATGCTTGATTCTAAAGGGCGTCTTTTGCAGGTGTTTGAAAACAGCCAACTTACCGTGCTTCAGCCCGAGGCCGGCAGGCGAGGCTTTCCTCCCTTTGCCTGACTTCCACAGTATTCCGAAGCAGGAAAATTCCTCGCAAATGGGGAACCGCGTCGCAAACTCGATCTGGTTCAGCGCTCGTCTGCCGACGCCTCCAGCTCCCGCAGCGCCTTCAGCATCGCCGCTAACGCGGTCTTCCCAATCTGGTTCTCAAAGACCTTTTGCAGCTTGTCGAAGGCGGCGATGACCCGCAGCGCCACCCGCCGGCCCTGCGGCCGCAGCGCGAGCTGGTAGGCGCGGGCGTCGTCCGGGTCGATGCGGCGCTGGAGCAGGCCGCGGGCCTCCAGCGAGGAGATGCAGTGGCTCACGTTGCCGCGCGTGGTGGCGAAGGTCTCGGCCAGTTGCGAGGGCTTGACCGGCCGCGGCGACTCAAAAAACAGCGCCGCCAGGATGAGCCCTTCCAGAAAGCTCAGGTCGTCCGCGGCCAGCGCCCGGGCCGCCAACCCCTCGAACCGCCGCGCCGCGCGGCTCACCGCAAACATGGGACTTTCCTGCAAGAAGGCATCGATACGCATGTGCCGCCGCCTCGATAGTTGATTCGCTCAATTATCTCTTATCGGATCGAATCATCCTTGAACGGGAGGCAGCGCACCGGCAAGATCGAAGAGATGAGCAAGTATTTTTCAGGTTTCCGAAACTCAGTCTCTGCTGCCCTGTTCGCGGTCGCGTTGCAGATGGCACCCGCGCAGGCCAAGCCGGCGCAGAAGCCGGCCGCGCCCAAACCCGCCGTGCAGCCGCGCACCGACACCCTGGTGGTGCTGGGCAGCGCCACGCCGGTGCCGCTGGCCGAGTCGCCGCGGCCCGTTACGGTGCTTCCCGTCAAGCCGCTGCGGCTGGTGGAGCAGACGCCGCTCGACATCCTGCGCCAGGACTCCGGCGTCTTCCTCGAGCAGCGCGGCGCCGGCGGCGCGCAATCCGACATCGTGCTCCAGGGCGGCAGCTTCGAGCAGACCCTGGTGCTGCTCGACGGCTTCCGCATCAACGACGCGCAGACCGCGCATCACAACCTGGACCTGCCCGTGCCCATGGAAGCCATGAGCTCCATCCAGGTGCTGGAGGGCGCAGGCTCCACGCTGCACGGCCTGGACGCGCTCAGCGGCGTGGTGGACTTTCTGACCGCCGCGCCGCAGGCCAACCCGCTCCGGGTGCGCCTGGGCGAAGGCAGCTTTCAAGGCAACGAGGAGTCGCTGATGGCTGGCGGGATGCACGGCAAATTCAGCGGCCGCGTGACCGCTGACCGCAACTTCTCCACCGGCTTCATGGCCGATCGCGACTACCGCAACCAGGACGCCTCCGCCGAAGGTTGGGCGGCTTCCTCCCTCGGCCTTACCGACGTTCTGCTCGCCGGCAGCGACCGCAAGTTCGGCGCCAACCAGTTCTACGGCAACTTCCCCTCCTGGGAGCACACCAAGGAACTGTTCGGCGGCATCCGCCAGGAGCTGGGCTCGCACACCAACGCGGCCTTCGCGTTTCGCCGCCACACCGACGAGTTTGTGCTCTTCCGCAACGATCCCGCGATCTACGAGAACAACCACATCGACGGCTCCTGGCAGGCCCTGCTGCGCAACACTGTGACGGTGGCGAAGACATCAGTGCTGCTCATGGGCCTGGAGGCGGACGGCGACAGCATTCGCAGCAATAATCTCGGCATTCATGCGCGCAACCGCGGCGCCGGCTACATCGACTTGGATCTGCGCCCCGCGGCGCATCGCTGGAACCTCTCGGCAGGCGCGCGCGAGGAGATCTTCTCCGGCGGCGCCATGGCGGTCTTCTCGCCGGAGCTGGCCGGCAGCCTGCGGCTCAACCACGGGATCAAGCTCCGCGCTAGCGGCGGCTACGGCTTCCGCATTCCCACCTACACCGACCTCTACTACTCCGACCCGGCTACCGTCGGCAATCCCAACCTGCTGCCCGAGTCGGCGTGGAGCGGCAATGCGGGCATGGACTGGAACGCCAGCCGCAAGGTGATGCTCAGCGTGGGCGGCTTCTACTCGCAGCAGCACGACACCATCGACTACGTGCGCGCCAACCCAACCGACAAATGGCATGCCACCAATCTGCAGGGCCTGCGCTTCACCGGGCCGGAAGCCACGCTGACCTGGCTGCCCACCAGCACGCAGTCGGTGCGCGTCTCCTACACCGGGCTGCAAGGCGCGCAGGGCGCTTTACACGGGCTCCAGTCCGAATACGTCTTCAACTACCCGGTCACCAACATCCAGACGGAGTGGTCGGCCCTGGTGGGGCGCTGGTTCACCATGACCAACACCGTGCAGATCGCGCAACGCTACCAGCAGACGCCGTATCCGGTGTGGAACGCCATGTTCGGCCACGATCGCGGCCGGCTGCGGCCCTATCTGCGCCTCACCAACCTGAGCAACACCGGCTATCAGGAGATCACCGGCGTCAACATGCCCCCGCGCGAGATCATGGGCGGCTTTGCCATCCAGCTCGGAGATTAGAGATTCACCGCGCAATCTGCTAATGTATTCGCGTACCTCGGCAGCCCGCGGCAAACACCGCATCTGCGGGCTCTACCTGCTTTCTCAGGCTTCTGTGGGATTGCGGATGGAGGCGTTCAGAAGCACACCGGAGAGGTGTGCCTGCGTCTTCTCCGCAGCCGCCTTTCCTCCCTATCACGTTCTACAACTTGACGGAGGGGCATCATGAGTCAGCCTGGTCATCACCACAAGATCAATTACATCGAGCTAGCAGCCACGGATATTCCACGCGCCAAAGAGTTCTGGAGCCGGGCCTTCGGCTGGAAGTTCCAGGACTGGGGGCCGGACTACATCGGCTTTGACGCCGGATCGGCCGGCATCGACGGCGGCTTCCGCAAAGCGGCCCCGCAAGAGCGCTCCGGCGAGAGCGCGCCCCTAATCGTTCTCTACTCCGCTGACCTGAAAGCCACCGAGGCCGCGGTGCTGGCGGCTGGCGGAACCGTCACGATACCTGTGTATGAGTTTCCCGGCGGGCGGCGATTCCACTTCTCCGATGGCGCTGGGAATGTGGCAGCCGTCTGGTCGGAGTAATCCCATTCGCGCAATTCCCACGGCGTAAGGGTGCCCCAGGTCCCCCAGAAGGGACCTGGGAGACCACACTCCCAACCCCAGTCCCCGAGTGACCTAAGTCATATGCTGGCGGGGATGCGCTCCCTATCGTTCCAAGTAGAAGGAACGAACATGAGCGCCGAACCTGCTGTGCTTGCCGCTCCGCCCAGGCAAAAGAAGACCTTCATCCGCCGCATCGCCGCCGATCACTCGCAGCGCACCCGCCACATCGTGCAGGGGTTGTTCGCCGCGCTGAACCTGGGTCTCGGCATCCAGTTTTATCTCTGGGTGCGGTATTACGAGCGCGGCGGCGTTGGCCTGCATGTGGCCCGCCCCGCCGGCGTGGAGGGCTGGCTGCCCATCGCCGGACTCATGAACTCCCGCTTGCTGCTCGAGACCGGCCGGGTGCCGCTCATTCATCCGGCGGCGATGTTTCTCTTCCTCGCCTTTCTGGCCATGAGCGCGATTGCCAAAAAGTCTTTCTGCTCATGGCTGTGCCCGGTGGGCACCTTCTCCGAGACCCTGGGCAAGATCGGCCAGAAGATCTTTGGGCGGCGCTTCTTTCTGCCGCGCTGGCTCGACCTCCCGCTGCGCGGACTGAAGTACCTGCTGCTGGGCTTCTTCGTCTTCTTCATCAGCACCATGTCGGTGGAGATGCTGGCGCAGTTCATGCAGACACCCTACGGGCTGCTCGCCGACGTAAAGATGCTGAACTTCTTCCGCCACATGAGCGAGACGGCGGCGATCATTGTTGGCGCGCTGATCGTTCTTTCGGTGCTCGTCGAAAACGTGTGGTGCCGCTATCTGTGCCCCTACGGCGCACTCATGGGATTGGCTTCGCTGCTGAGCCCGCTCAAGATTCGCCGCACGCCTTCGGCCTGCATCGACTGCGGCAAGTGCGCGCACGCCTGCCCGGCGGGCCTGGCGGTGGACAAGCTGGTGCAGATCCGCTCGGTGGAGTGCACCGCCTGCATGGCCTGCGTAGCCTCCTGCCCGGCGGAGGGCGCACTCCAGTTCTCGCTGCCGACACCCAAGCAGGCGCAGCAGCCGCTGCCGCGCTACCGCCGCGCGGTGACGCCGCTGGGCATGGTGGCGCTGCTGGCCGCGATCTTCTTCGGAACCATCCTGTTTGCGCGGGCCACCAACCACTGGCAGACGCACGTGCCCGACGTGATCTACCAGGAGCTGGTGCCGAGCGCTACCCAGGCAGCACACCCGGATTTCTGAAGATCTGTGCAGGGGCCCTACTGGTTAACCGGAACTGCGGGAACAGAGGTATCGACGGTGTGCGGCGCCACGGCTTCGGGCTGCGCACAGTTGCTGGTTGCGGAAGGGGTGCAGGGCGAGGCCAGGCTGGGATCGGCGGCGTTCTCCTGCATCTCGATGCGCCGCAGCTCCTGGTACTGGCGCTGCCGCTCGGCCCGCATGTAGGCTTCGGAGTGCTCGTGCCACACCCGCAGCGCAAACCACGCCGCCCAGGCGATGGTGAAGATAAGGAGCAGGACGAGGAAAGCCCGTACGCCGCGCCAGCGCTGGTGGCGCTCGTACCAGGCGTCCAGCTCTTCGCGGGTCATCTCGTCATAGCGTTTGCTGGCCATGGGCGAATCTCCTGTCTGCCGTTTGATTGGCTGGTCGTGCGCTGGCAAGGCTGATCCCCAGCGCATAGTGACGGTCATTCTTATCCCGCGGGCCTGTGATTGTCCAGTGGAGAATTAAAAAAAGACGGATGCCGTTTCGGCCTGTCCGCCGAGCGCCCGGCGGTTCAAAATGGACCGGGGAGGTATTGTTTGCCGGCCAGGAAATCTCTACCGACCTGTGACCGCTGTCGCATCCGGCCCGCCGACTCTCCGCTAACCTAGTCTGCGCGTTTGGGAATCCAAACTGGCGAGGATCCTATGACTACCGATTCCGCTCTGCTCACGCACAAGCCGACTGTCGTCCGCACCCACCTGTGCGGCCAGGACCTGCTGCTGCACCCGCGGCTGAACAAGGGCACCGCGTTCACCTTTGAAGAACGCACCGCCTTTCGGCTGCACGGGCTGCTGCCGCCCCACGTCGGCACCCTTGAAGAGCAGCGCGAGCGGCGCATGAAGGCTCTGGCGCAGCAGCCCACCCCCTTCGCCAAATACACCTTCATGCGCGATCTGGAAGACAGCAACGAGGTTCTCTTCTATTCGCTCATCACCCACAACGTGGAGGAGCTGCTGCCCATCGTCTACACCCCGGCGGTGGGCGAGGGCTGCCAGCGTTTCAGCGAGATCTGGCGCAAGCCGCGCGGCCTGTTCATCAGCTATCCAAACCGCGCCATGATCGAGCGCATGCTCTCCAAACCGCAGTTCGACCACGTGCGCTGCATTGTGGTGTCGGACGGGGAGCGCATTCTCGGCCTGGGCGACCAGGGCGCCGGCGGCATGGGCATTCCCATCGGCAAGATGGCCCTGTACACCGCCCTGGGCGGCATTCCTCCCGATCATTGCCTGCCCATTCTGCTGGATGTGGGCACCGACAACCAGGAGCTGCTGCACAACCCCATCTACATCGGCTGGCAGCACCCCCGCATCCGCGGGCAGGAGTACGACGACTTTATCGAAGCCTTCGTGACCGCCGTCCAGAACCGCTGGCCGCACATCCTGCTGCAATGGGAGGACTTTGCCGGAGAGAACGCCCTGCGCCTGCTCGACAAATACCGCGACCGGCTGTGCACCTTCAACGACGACATCCAGGGCACCGCGGCCGTGACCACCGGCACCCTGCTGGCTGCGGTGCGCGCTACCTGCATGCCGCTCCAGGACCACCGCTTTGCCATGTACGGATCGGGCTCGGCGGGGGTGGGCATCTCCAACATGCTGCTGACCGCGCTGCGCCAGGAGGGCCTGAGCGAAGCCGAGGCGCGCAGCCGCATCTACGCCTTCAACCGCCACGGCCTGATCGTGGAAGGCGACCCGAGCCTGCGCGCCAGCCAGGCGCCGTGGGCGCGCAGCCGTGATGAGATCGCCCTGTGGAAGCGCAGCGGCGACGGCCAGCCCTCGCTGCTGGAAACGGTGCAGAACGCCAGGATCACCGTCCTGGTGGGCACCTCGACGCAGACCGGCGCGTTTACCGAGGACGTGGTGCGGGCGATGGCGCAGACTATCGAGCGGCCGGTCATCTTCCCGCTCTCGAACCCCACCTCCAAGGCCGAGGCCGCGCCCGCCGACCTGCTGCGCTGGACCGATGGCCGCGCGCTGGTGGGCACCGGCAGCCCCTTCCCGCCGGTGGAGATGGGCTGGCGCACCGTGCGCACCGCCCAGGTGAACAACTCGTACATCTTCCCGGGCCTGGCGCTGGGCATCCTGGTGTCGCAGGCGCGGCGGGTGAGCGATGGGATGATGATGGCGGCGGCCCGGCAACTGGCGGCACTCTCGCCGGCGCAGTGCGGCAGCGACTCGCCGCTGCTGCCGCCGATCAGCGAATCGCGCCGCATCAGCGCCGCCATCGCCCATTCCGTAGCCGAGACCGCCCAGGCGGAAGGCCTGGCCGAGATCCCTCCTGGCGCCAATATCGAAGAGCTGATCCACGAGTACGTGTGGGACCCCGTCTACCTGCCTTACGAGAAGGTGGACGACTTCGAGTGAGGCGGAGCGTGAGGGCCGCCCGCGCGCGGTGCGCGCGAGGCACGCAAGGATGGATTTCAACCTCGCAGGAGCGCCCACAGGATTTTACGGCGGGTCGGGCACGGATTGCTCGTTGAGGAAGCGGAGCTCGCTTTCGGCTTTGGCCATGTTCTTTTCAAGGTAGGCGAGGACGACGGGCGGCCTCTGATTGGGGTCGTCCTGGGGCATGGCGGCGTAGAAGGCGTGTGCTTCGCGGCAGCCGCGGAGACTTTCTTCGAGGCTCTTGCGGCGCTGGCGGAGTTTCTTGGCGGTGAGCGGAAAGGGGCGCTCGGGATCGTGCTCGTGGGTGGCCTCGGTGTTGTGGTGGTCGGGAAGACAGTCAGGCACCTGCGGTGCGGCCACCTGCGGTGGGGCAGACGGCGTTGGCGCGCCCATAGAGTCGTGCTCTCCCAGGTCCGCTGCGCGGGACCTGGGGCACCCGGCCACCTGCGGTGGGGCGGCCGGCGCTTGGGCGCCCGTAGAGTCGTGGTCTCCCGAGGTCTCGGGATCGGGCGGGGGGAGCTGCTCCATGCGGGTGAGGTTGAGCTCGCCGATCTGGAGGGCGAAGAGGTAGGTACCGGCCTCGCGGCGGCTGATCTTGTGGGCGGCGAAGGCGGCGAGGATTTCGTCGAGCGACATCTGGATGGCGGTGCGGTCGTCGAGCGGAGGCAGGGCGACGGAGTGGCGGCGGACGCGATTCGCCTCGACCAGGTTGCGCTGGCGGAGATGGGCGGAGCAGTAGGCCTTGCCCTGGAGGGCGGCGGCGCGGCATTTGCGGCCGCTGGTGAGGAGATGGCGGCATTCCGGGTAGAGCGACGGCCTGGACATGGTGTTTGATCCCCCCCACACGCCTGAGCGGAAGTGCGTCAGCATGAACGGCTTACGGCGGGGCATCCGCCGCAAGCGAATGAAAACAAGGTGCTTGCTTATAAGCGAGCCTGATTCAACAACTTGGCCTTCGATGGAGTGGACTTTTGCTCCTGGGCCGCAAGGCGTTGACTGGCGCGGGCGAGGCGACGGAGGAGATCGAGGGTGCGCGTTTGGGCGCGGATTTCTTCCGTGCGGTGGCGGAAGGTGCGAAAGTCGATCTCGCCGGCGGCGAAGGCATACATGGCCTCGGCGGCCTGCTGAGCGAGGGCCTGGTAGCGGGCGGGGGTGGGGTTCCAGAGTTCGGGCACCTGCGGTGCGGCCGCCTGCGGTGGGGCAGACGGCGCTGGCGCGCCCGTGGAGTCGTGGTTTCCCAGGTCTGCTGCGCGGGACCTGGGGCACCCGGCAGAGGCGGAAGATGCGGGTTGATCGGTCATGGTTTCAGCTTAAGGAGATCTGGGAAATTCCACGCAATGGGGGGTGGGCCGCAGGTGGTTGTCGGGTAAGGAGGTAGGAGCCAGGGGAAGATGGGGATCTTGACAAGAACTGCGAGTCAGGGTGCGCTGCGCGCACTCCGTTAGCACGTTAGCGAGTTCGGCGTGCCCCGCCCAGGCGCAAAAACAAGGATGCGGGCATACGCCGCGACTTATACTTGCCTGAATCGGTGAGTCCCGATTCCCGCCAAAAGCGGATCTTGAACGGACATCCCATCGTTGATTTCTCCCTTTCACGAGAGGCGATCAGGCTACGCAGCGCTGCCCGCATTTAGGTAGTAACGGGCTCGGCTGTGGTTTGCCCAGCAGGCTTTGCGATAATGGCGGAGAACAGGGGCGCGCGCTCGCATCCGCGCCCCGCTCCCTGCACGTCCTGTGCGACTTAGCCGCTCGCGGCATCCTGCCTGGTTCATCTCCCCCCTGAGCAGGAAGTGTGTATGCAGCTGTGGACCGACTATGAAGGGCTGACCATCGACGGCGCCTATCCTTTGAAACAACTTTTGCTGCCGGAAGGACGCAGCGCTTTTTTCTCGACCGCCAATGGCAAAGGCGAGCCGCTGGTGCTGCGCCTGATCGAGTGCCACTTCGACCAGGAGGAGATTCTGGCCCGGTGGCGCTGCCTGGAGGCGCTGAACCATCCCGCCATGCTGAAGCTGGAGCACTTCGGCCCGATCGACCTGGACGGCGGCCCGGCGGTCTATGCGGTATTTGAGAAGGTGGATGCGAACCTCTCCGACGCTCTCGACCGCGGTCACCTGAGCGTGAAAGAGACGTCGCAGATTGCCGATTGCCTGTTCTCCGCGCTGGAGATGCTGCACAACCACGGCTTTGTGCACGAGCATGTGGAGGCGCGCAACCTGTTCGCGGTGGGCGAAACCGTGAAGCTGCGCAGCGACTGCATCCGGGAGGCGCGCGAGGGCGAGGAGGGCCGCGCCGCCAAGCGCCGCGACGTGCATGACGCGGCCGTGGTGCTGTTGCAAACTCTCACCCAGCGCACCACCTTGCAGGGGGTTCCGGAGACGGCCATTCCGACGCCGTTCGGGGAGATGATCCGCAACGGAATGAGCGGCACCTGGGGCGTGGCCGAGATGCGGGGCGCGCTGGAAGGATTTAAGCCAGCAGGCGTGCGGCCCAAGCCGGCACCCGCCGCAGCCGCGCCTGCCAGCGCAGCATCGGCTGCCAACCCAGCAGCGGCTGCCAAGCCCCAGAAGCCGGCGGCGCCCACGCCGGAAGGGCCGCAACTGCATCTGAAGTTTGCTGCCAAGGAGAAGGAAGAAGCCGCCTGGGGCGGCAATCCGGTGCGCTCGGCCGTGCGGCAGCAGGTGTTCCGGCGTCTGCGCGCCGACCGCGATCTGCTGCGTTCGCGCTGGGTTGCCCCGGTGGCCGCGGTGGCCATGCTGGTGCTGGCCGTGCTGCTGTTCGCGCACGCCTGGCACACGCGGAGCGCGCATCCCGCGAGAGCCGCGGCGCACGGCAGCGCGATCCATGCTGCGGCGAGGAGAGCACCGGCAGGCGTTCGCGCAGCCAGGATCCCGACGCACGCGGCGAAGGTGGCAAAGCCGTCGGCCAAGGGAGCCCGGACCGAGTGGCGGGTGATCCTCTACACCTACGATCATCAAGACGCGGCGCAGAAGATGGTGACGAAGGTTGCCGAGCGGCATCCGGAGCTGACGCCGCAGGTGTTCTCGCCGAAAGGGCATGCTCCCTACCTGGTGGCCATCGGCGGGGTGATGAGCCGGCAGCAGGCCTATGCCCTGGCGCACCGGGCACGCGGCCTGGGGCTGGCCCGCGATGCGTACGCGCAGAACTTTTGAACCGCCGCAGCTTGATCGCAGCGCGTCGTGACGGGAGTCACTGCCCGCAGTTTTCGAGGGAGCGCAATGTTGGTTCCTGTTCCCTCAACGGCAGCCGTGGGTGCGCGGTGGTGCGCCTGCCACAAAGCCGGACGGGACCAGATAAGCGGCTGATGCAAGGGAGGCGCTTATGGTCACGGCATCCGAACTGAGGGCGGGCATGGGCCTCCGCATCGAGGGCCGCGTCTACAAGGTGCTCGAAGTGGAAGCGCGGTCAGGCACGGCGCAGATGGGCGGATCGGTGAACGCGCGCCTGTCGAATGTGCGCAGCGGCCGCATCTGGGATCAGCACTTTCGGCCGCTCGAGAAGCTGGACAATGTAGAGCTGGACAAGCACCGGATCGAGTTCCTCTACGCCGAAGGCGAGAACTGCGTCTTTCAGCGGCTGGACAGTTATGAGCAGATTGAATTTCCGACCGCAGCGCTGGGCATGGCGGCGCGCTTTCTGGAGTCGGGCGCGGAGGTGACGGCGGAGTTCTTTGGTGAGGAGGCGATCGGGCTGGACCTGCCCGACACCGTGGAGGCGCGGGTGCGGGAGACCGCTGCGCCGGCGCGCTCGCAACCCGACTCGGGACGCAAGGAGGCGGTGCTCGAAAATGGCTTCCGGGTGCAGGTGCCGCTGTTCGTCGGTCCGGGCGAGACGGTGCGGGTGGATCTCAAAACGGGACGTTACGTGGAACGAATTCGGGCGCAACATAGGAAGAGCGCATGAGGTCTGGGAAGCGGAGGTGGAGCGATGATCGATCTGCTGACCGTTCCGATGGAGATTCCGGGCGACGCCAACATCATCCTGGGGCAGTCGCACTTTATCAAGACCGTGGAGGACATCTACGAGGCGGTGGCGACCACCGCGCCTCATGCCAAATTCGGCCTGGCTTTTAATGAGAGCTCGGGCGCGTGCCTGGTGCGCTCGGACGGCAATGATGCGCGGCTGCGCGAGGTGGCCATCCGCAACGCCCAGGCGCTGGCCGCGGGCCACGTGTTCGTGCTGATGCTGGCCCAGGCTTATCCCATCAACCTGTTGAACGCGCTGAAGAGCGTGCCGGAAGTGTGCACCATCTTCTGCGCCACGGCCAACCCGGTGGAGGTGGTGGTGGCAAATAACAGCAAGGGCCGCGGCGTACTGGGGGTGATTGACGGCAGCTCACCGAAAGGAGTGTAGGGCGAGGCCGATGTGGCCTGGCGCTATGAGCTGCTGCGGAAGTTCGGATACAAGCGTTGAGGTTCGTGAGTCGTGATTCGTGGATCACGCAGGACCGGGAACAGACAGAACGGTGCGATCGCAGGAGGTAGTTATGGCTATCGCAAGTCTGACAGAATTTTTGGACCGGAACCGAGTGCGGTACCTGGTGATCTCGCACTCGCCGGCCTACACGGCGCAGGGGATTGCGGGATTGACGCACATCTCGGGCAAGGAGCTGGCCAAGACCGTGATCGTGAAGCTGGACGGAAGCCTGGCGATGGCGGTGATTCCCGCCAAGTTTCACGTGGACCTTCTGTTGCTGAAGCGGGTGGCGCGGGCCAAGAATGTGGCGCTGGCCACCGAGGACGAGTTCCGCGACCGCTTTCCGGAGTGCGAAACCGGCGCGATGCCGCCCTTTGGCAATCTCTACGGGCTGCCGGTTTACGCCGAGGAGAGCCTGGAGAAGGACAAGGAGATCGCCTTCAACGCCGGCACGCACCGCGAGCTGATCCGCATGAGCTGGGAGGAGTACAAGCGCCTGGTGCAGCCGCGGATCGCGCAGTTTGCCGCCGGACATACGGCAGGGACTGCCTGGGAAGCGGCGTGAAGCGCGGAGCAGAGCTGAGCGGTTGCGGGAGATGAGTGGTGCTGGAGTGAGCAAGGAGAGTGTCCATGTCTCTTGCGTTGAAGATTGTTGCATTCGCCAACGGGGGCGAGATTCCCAGCCGGTACACCTGCGGCGGTGCGGATATTTCGCCGGCGCTGGCGTGGAGCGGCGTCTCGCCGGCGGCGCGCTCGCTGGCGCTGATTGTGGACGATCCGGACGCGCCGCGCGGCACCTGGACGCATTGGCTGATGTGGAACCTGCCGCCCTATACGACGATGCTGCCGGAGCGGGTTCCACCGCGGGAGGTGCTGGACAACGGCGCACGGCAGGGACGCAACGACTTCGATCGCATCGGCTATGGCGGCCCGTGTCCACCGGCGGGCAAGACGCACCGCTACTTCTTCCGGCTGCTGGTGCTGGACGCGATGCTCGATCTGCAGGCGGCCGCGCGCCGCAAGGAGGTGGACCGCGCCATGAAGGGCCACATCCTGGCCGAGGTGCAGTGGATGGGACTGTACGGAAATAACAATGGAGGATCTGGTCGACCGAGATGATTCGATTTGCGCAACCGTGGTGGGTAAACCTGTTGATCGCAGTGCCGGTGGCGCTGTGGTTTCTGCCGGGAAAGGGCGCGGCAGGCCTGGGCAAGAAGCGGCTGGCGCTGGCCGGTATCTTCGGCATCGCGTTCGGGCTGGTGGAGGCCGCGGTGGTGATCTATCTGCGCGCCGCCAGCAGTCCGCTGGGGGAGTTGCACGCCTCGGCGTTCGTGGCGGTGCCGAAGCATCTGCTGCGGTTTGAGATTTGGCGTGAAGCGGCCACGATGGTGATGCTGGGCGCGATTGCCTGGCTCGCCGGCCAGAGCGCCAAGGAGAAGGCGCTTGCGTTTCTGTGGACCTTCGCGTGGTGGGATCTGGCGTACTATGCCTGGCTGCGCGCGGCCATCGGGTGGCCGCACTCGCTGCTGACGCCGGATGTGCTGTTTCTGATTCCGGTGCCGTGGCTGGGGCAGGTGTGGTTCCCGATCCTGGTGAGCGCACTCACGGCGGTGGCGGTGTGGAGGAGGGCGTGAGAACGGTTGGACTGTCTACGAATCTTTAAGCAGCTAGTGATTCAATCATCGTGCGGCTCGAAGAGCGGGGATTTCATCGGCGGTTTCAGCAAGTTTAGGTGTGATGCCGGTTTTTGCGATCAGGAGTTGCATTACGTCGTCTCGAATATCCGTGCCACCATCCCCGACTTGATTACCACTCAGGCGGCGGCCATCTGCGAAGTCAATGATGAGGTCCTTCGCGGGATGAAAGCTGCCGTCCCTATCTTTGTACCCTTCGACAAGGGTGAGGCGTCTGGCCTGACTGAACTTGAAAACCTCGGTATGGATCGAAGCGTAATGACCAACTCGTACTTCAGTGGGAGTGATTGAAAGGTGGATAGGGATTGCCAAGAGGGTCAAGATTCCGATCGGTCCCACCAAGCCAATGCTCAACCACTTCATGACGGCCAACATATTCATCCCGCCCTTGGAATCCGCTTGATCCTCGATTCCATCCGCTTCTTCCCATCGACCCACTCTTCGCAGGTACCAGACGGTCAGCGGCCATGGAATTGCCAGCGCCGCGAAGAGAGGAAAGAAGCACCAGATAGCGGCGGAGGGATATTGCGTAAGGACCGAGGGCCCATCAAGAGACGCCCACCAGCGGTTAGCATCGCGGAACAGGAAGAAGGTGAGAAGGAACGCAATCGCTAGCGCCCACATTGCGCCTCCGACGACTCCGGTCGGCAGCGGCTCAGGTGCCTGTAATTCATCGTATCGGTGGTGCGCACTCCTCGCTTCGGGTGGGGCCATTCTGCGAAACAACGCCAGAATGACCGCAATCAGCGCGACGGATAGAGCTTGGAGCAGCCAGGTTGAGAGCACGAACTGAGCCTAATGATAGCTCGGTCTCTGTTTCAAGCAAAACTTTCCACTGCCGCAATACCCCCACGATGCTTCCGATCAATTGCCCGGAACGAGCCGCCGCTATTTGCGAGATAAACCATCAGATCGGCGAGAGGATCCTCAGCCCCGGCACCTGCGCGAGATGGCGGGCATTGAAGGTGGCGACGAAGGCACCTTCGGCGAGCGCCGTGGCGGCGAGGATCAGGTCGTGGGCGCCGATCAACTGGCCGCGTGCGGCAAGCTCCGCCCACAGCCTGGCGTGGAGCATCGCCGTTGTCTCGGTGTAGGGAACGATCTCGAAGAGGGCGAAGATGCGTTCGAGATAGTTCGCGCGCTGGACACGCTGCTGGCCGGAGGCGCGTTCCACGCCGTGCCACAACTCGGCCACGGTGATGGCCGCGAGCTTGAACTCCTCATCGGAGCGGGCAGAGAGCCACGCCATGAGGTCGAGGCGGCCCCGCTCGGCTTCGATCAGTACGTCGGCATCGATCAGCGTGGCCATCGTTCCGCCGGAGGAGCAATGCCGCCGCGGGCTTCCTCAATCTCGCGCAGCCAGGTGGAGGCCTCTGCTTGGCCAAGGTGCGCGCCTTCGAGTCCGTCGCGGAGCGCAGTACTCAGATCGCGACCGGTGGTGAGCTTCCGCGGCTCGGGAATGATACGGGCAACGGGAACGCCGTTCTTGTGCAGGACGAAACTGGTCCCCTGATAGCGGGCGCGGTTGACGCAGTCGGAGAAGTTCCGGGCTGCTTCAGTCACGCTGATGGAAACCTTGCTCATGAGACCATATTATCAGATTATCTGATTTCCGGCTCCCCTTACTCCCCGGCGAGCTGATCGAGCAGGGCGTCGAAGTCCTCAAGGCGGCCGTACTCGATGATGACTTTGCCGCGGCCGTTCTTGTCTTCGATGGTGACGCGGAGGCCGAGGGCGCGCTGGAGGCGCTCCTGCGCATCGCGGACGTTGGGGTCGACGGGCGGAGCTTCCTTCGGCTCCTTCTTCTGGACTTTCTCCGGATTCAGGATTCCGGAGACGTAGCTCTCCGTTTGGCGAACAGAAAGCGAAAGTGCAGCGATACGCTGGGCGGCCTTCTCGATCTGATCCGGCTCTCCGAGGGCGAGCAGGGCGCGGGCGTGGCCGAAGCTGATCTCGGCGGTCTCAACGCGGGCCTGGACCGAGGCGGGCAGCTTGAGCAGGCGCAGGAAGTTGGCGACGGTGGCGCTGTCTTTGCCGGTGCGCTGGGCCATCTGCTCCTGGGTCATGTGGAACTCGCGCGAGAGGCGTTCGAAGGCGCGGGCCTGCTCCATGGGATTGAGGTCGGCGCGCTGGAGGTTCTCGACGATGGTGATCTCCATCGCCTGCTCGTCGGAGACCTGGCGGAGGATGGCGGGGACCGTCTCTTTGCCGGCCTTCTGCGAGGCGCGCCAGCGGCGCTCGCCGGCGATGAGCTGGAAGCGCCCGTTGGCGAGCGGCCGGACCAGGATTGGCTGCACCACCCCATTGGCCTTGATGGAGGCGGCGAGCTCCTCGAGCTGCTCCTCATCCATGTGCTGGCGGGTCTGGAAGGGGTTGCGATCGATCTGGTCGATGGGAATCTCGCGCGGGCGGCCACCTTCCGGCTGAGCGGGAGCGGCAGGGGCGGCGGCGGGGGCATTGGCGCGGGGCAGAAGCGAGTCGAGGCCCTTGCCCAGGGCGCGGCGCTTGGTATCGGATGTGGCAGTGCTCATGGTTCCGGAGTCCTGTGGTTTCTGGTGCGTGGCTCGTGGGCCGTGGTTCGTGATTCGTGAGTCATGGTTCGTGGCCGTGGCTTGGGTCTGAACGGAATCCGGCGTACCAAGCTCTTGGCCAAGTCGAATGGGAGGCCCGCTCGCCGAACAGGCACAGCTCGCAAATTACGGCCTACCCACCGCGAACAAACTTATGAGTACGGCCAGAAGGTAATCTTGGCCTCGCGGAAGGGAACCGCCTGCTTGCGGACGGGGCGTTTTTTGCCTTCCAGGCCGTTGCGAGCCATGAACTCGCCGGCTAATTCGAAGTAGGCTTCGGTGCCCTTGGAGCGGCCGTCGTACAGGGCGACGGGCTTGCCGTGGCTGGGCGCTTCGGCCAAGCGGATATTGCGCGGAATAACGGTACGATAAAGCCGCTCGCGGAAGTGTTCGCGCAGGGTCTCGGTCACCTGTTGGGCGAGGTTGGTGCGGTCGTCATACATGGTCAGGAGCACGCCCTCGATGGTCAGCTCGGGATTGAAGGCGGAGCGGACGCGTTCGAGGGTGGACATCAGCTCGGTAACGCCTTCCAGGGCGAAGTATTCGGCCTGCATGGGCACGATGAGCATCTCGGCCGCAGCCAGAGCGTTCAGGGTGAGCAGATCGAGGGCCGGGGGGCAGTCCAGCACGATGAGATCGTACTTCTCCTTGACCGGTTCCAGGGCCTGGCGGAGGCGGATTGCGCGGTCCTCTGCGCCGGCCAGTTCAATGTTGGCGCCGGTGAGGTTCTTGGAGCCCGGGAGGATGGAGAGGGTTTCGATTTCGGTGGGCAGGATGACCTGCTCGGCCGGGGAGTCGCCCATCAGGGTCTCATAGATGGAGTGGCGGTTGTCGTCGCGCTGGAAGCCGAGGCCGGAGGAGGCGTTGGCCTGGGGGTCGCAGTCGACGAGAAGGATCTTGAGGCCGTGAATGGCCAGACAGGCAGAGAGGTTGATGGCGGTCGTGGTCTTGCCCACACCCCCCTTTTGATTGACCACTCCGAGTACTTTTCCCATGGGAGTCCAGAGTAAAGGAAAGGGGGAAAGGGTGGGGGAGGACTTGCATTGTGGAGAACTTGGCGAAGCTG
>DAIDLI010000007.1 GCA_027449545.1 Acidobacteriaceae bacterium
GGAGTGCGCACGCCGACCAGGTAGGCGCCGTAATTGGTGACGCGGACTTCGAGATCGCCGCTGGTGAGCGTGTAGAGATACACGTCGGCGCCGTCGGCGGTTTTGCCCCAGACCGATTTCTTCATTCTTCTCTCCTTTGAAGCATTTGGCTTGCGAGGCCGAGGCTGCCTTTGGCATGCGCGGCCGGGAAGATCACCCAATGGAATGCTAAATTGCGGGGCGGCCTTCCTGTGGGAGCGAGCCCTCGCACAGTTGAATTGCGGTCTGCTCCGAGTGATTTAGATCACTGCCCGGCGGAATCTTCCGGGCTAGACTGCAATTACCTTTCGAGGACAAGTTCTGTTGATTCAATGCTCATCGGGGAAGCCTGGCAAGGCCTGACGGGCGGGAGAGCCGTGTGCCCCGGCTTCAGGGCCCGGTTGTGAATTGCGCCGTCTCGCGTCATTCCGGAGTTTTCTTCCCACAGATCTGACAAGCTATCTGGTGGCTGCGATCTTCGCCGCTGCGGGCCCTGCTACCATGGCCCAGCACCGGACTGCGATGCCGCATTGTGCGATGGCATCGATTTCCGTGCTCCACCCATCGGCTTCGGGTTCGCTCCAGGTGCTGGCGAGGGTGGCAAGTTCCGCACGGGTGGCCTTCGACGGAGCAGGAAACGTGCAGGTGGAGCAATCCGATGGGACGGGTTCTGGCTTCAGCATCACGATTCTGGCGTCGAGCGCTGTACAGGTCAACGGCCCAGCCGCAGAAGCAGGAATCTCGCTCGATCCCGACCGGCCGCAGCGCCTCTCGGAAACAGGAAACCGGGTGCGGCTGCATATGGATTTAGGCGGAGAGACGCCGCAGCAGGTCCTGGCGGTCCAGTTGACCGCCATTCCTAACTGAAGCCTCTGATTTTTCTCGACTTATGGTGGGCGCTGTAGGATTCGAACCTACGACTTCCACCGTGTGAAGGTGACACTCTACCGCTGAGTTAAGCGCCCGATTTTCGCGCTGGCGGGGAGGCAGGAATTGGGATGCGCCAGCGAGCCATCCCGTAGGTTAGAGTAACACCAGCACCTGCTCAGGGCCAAACGCGCGGTGAAAATAGCGGCCCGACCCAAATCCGTGATGTGGAACGACCTGGACACCTTCGAACGGCAAACCGCCTGGCCGCGCGCTAAACGCGAGGACAGGTGGCCCCGGGCGCTTGGGCTGCGCGGGTTCCCGCAGTGGCTCAGGTGGTGCGCCTGCGCGGTCCAAGGTTTCTCAGTCCACTTTCATGGCATGGAAATCGCATTTGCGGGCAACGTATGGGTGAGCGGGACCGAACTTGAGAACATCCGGGTGAGATATCCGGGCCGGGCTGCTAACCTGTTTGCCACCAAGACGTTCCGTTCTGGATCTTCTGGGGGAGATTTAGATCCGGAAGAACGAAAATTTTTGGCCGACGAGGCCGATTCCCCGCAACCTTCGGAATCCGACGGGGTTCCAGAAGATATGGCGACCATGGTCCTGGACAATCCGGCCCTGGGAGCAAGTCAAGAAGCGTGGCTGGGGACAGCGCACCCGCCCGCCGGAAGACAAGGTGTAGACCCGGACAGCGACGCCGCAGCGATGCTGCGGGCGGCGGCAGGCGACGAAGCGAGCTTCAACTATCTGGCCGGCAAATATCACCGGCCGATGATTCACTTCCTGTACCGGATGGTGCATAACCAGGCGGTGGCCGAAGAGTTGGCCCAGGAAGTTTTTCTGCGCGTCTACAGGGCGCGCGAAAGCTATCGGGCCGAGGCGCGATTCAGCACCTGGCTGTACCGGATCGCGACCAACCTGGCGGTGAACCACGCGCGAGACACGCGCAGCGAACGGACGGCTCAAACCGTCTACCTGGATGAGCCGGATTCGGAGACAGGGACGACGCCGGATTTGGCCGACGACGAGCTTTCGGTGGAAGAGCGGCTGGTGCGCGAGGAGCGCATGGCCGCGATTCGCGCACACGTGATGGAGCTGCCCGAGCGGCAGCGCATGGCAGTGCTGATGCACAAGTACCAGGGCCTGGACTACCGGCAGATCGGCGAGGTGCTGAAGTTGAGCGAGTCGGCCACCAAGTCGCTGCTCTTCCGGGCCTATCAGACACTGCGGACGAAGTTGAAGGAGTTCGTGTAAGAGAACGAGTGAATACAGCCGGACGACCGGCGTTGTGCGGGGTGGCACAAATGATGGAGTTGAAGCAAAACTGCAAGGGAATGGACGATGGGCTGGCAAGTCTTCTGCTGGATCCACCGTCGGCCCCAGCCGAGGTTCGAGACCACGTTGCGCAGTGTGAAGGCTGCCGAAAGGAGCTGGAGGAGCTACGGGCGACCATGGGGATGATGGACGCCTGGGAAGCTCCCGAACCGAGCCCCTTCTTCTTCACGCGTCTGAACGCGCGCATGCGCGCAGAGCGCGAGGCAGCGCCGGCTGGCTGGTTGGCGCGGTTGAAGGGGGCATTCGCCTCCAGCACGCGGAAGCCGCTGGCGGCGATGGCCCTGACGGTGATGCTGCTGCTGGGTGGAGGCACGTATTTGAGCGTGAGCGACCTGATCGCGCCGCCTCCGCCACAGCCAAACGAAGCCTCCGTCGTCCACGACCTGCAGACGCTCGAAAATAATGCGCAGGTGCTGGACACGCTGGAGAGCATGACCAGCGGCAGCGACAGCAACGCATTCTGAAAGCTTGCGTGGAAGGCGGCTGCGGCCGGGGAACACTTGGGGACGTGGAGAGAGGTGTGAGGATTCGAGCCAGCGCGCACTGGATGCGGAAGGCGATGGCGCGCCCGATGAGGATCGTGGCGGCTGCGCTTGTCCTGTGTCTTGGCTCGGCCATGCTGCCCGCGCAACGGGGCGGAGGGCGCGGAGGACCGCCAGTCGCGCATCCCCCTCGTCCGCCAGCGCAACAGCAGCATCGTCCGGAGCGGCGACAGGTTCCGCCGGAGAAGGCCGATCGACAAGCGGAGACGCGGCCGAATGTTGCCCCCGAAACGCGCGGTCCAGGACGCGAGGGAGGGCCGATGAGGCCCGATAGCGCCCGCCCGGCGTATCGCGGCGCAGGGCAGTCTGGCGCGGAGTACCACTTTCCACCCGGCCATCTGGGCTCCTGGCTGAATCAGCACCGTAATATGCCGCTGGCGAACCAGGAAAAGCTTCTGCAGAGCGCGCCCAGCTTTCAGCGGCTGCCCAAGCCGGCGCAACAGCGGCTGATGCAGCAGTTGCGTCAGGTGGACCAGATGCCTCCGCAGCAGCGCGAACGGCGGCTGGCCCGGGCAGAGATGATCGAACACATGAGTCCGCAGGATCGCGCCGCGCTGGGACACTCCATGCACGAACTGTCCGCGCTGCCGCCGGACCGCAAGGCGATGCTCAGGAGCGCATTCCGCGATTTGCGAGGAGTGCCCGTGGATCAGCGGCAGACGGTGATCGATTCGAAGCAATACCAGCGGCAGTTCAGCCCCGAGGAGCGAAACATTCTGACGAACCTGCTGAAGGCCGAGCCATACGAGGCGGCGAAGTAAGGCGTCGGAGTCCTGGTCGCCCGGCAACCGGGTTGTTCCCTTTGTTCTCAAAATCGCAAAAACGCACCCACCATTGGCTCTGCTGTGTGGGTGAATGCGTCCGTAGACGAAAACGCATTTGTCAGGTCGGCAGCCTTGTACAGGTTTCCGCGATACTGGAATCTCAATCCCAGGTGTGGCAGCAACGTCCAGTCGAGACCGGCGCCATAGACAAAGACGCCCTGCGTTGAGGTCTTCGTCGAGGCGGTTGAAGTTGTGATCTGGCAAGGCGTCGTGCCCGGACCACAGGACGCTGTCGTTCGAGTGACGCTCCCCTGCGTCGGCACATTGAGCAGCAACCCGCCTCCGGCAAGCGCGAAGGGTCTGAAGCTGCCTATAGGAACCGAGACTACCCAATCTCCGGTGAGCTCATGCGCATCCGCCGGAACGGAGAGGTTCGATGGCCCGCACGGAGTATTCACCGGGCAGGGCGGCGCCGGCTCGGTGTAAGACTGGTTGGCGCGATTGTGTGGCCTCGTACCCCACCAGGGGGTTGCTGATATGGCGCAGTTCTAGCAGAATGCCGGCGGAATTCGACGGGCTCTGTTGGATGCCGTTCCCGTTGGTTGCGCCGTTGAAGGCGCCGTAGATGCTGGCGGCCATGTCTGTCTGTGCCCGGCTCATCGGGCAAACAAACCCCAGTCCAGCCAGAAGAAGCATTCCAATGGAAAGTTTGGATCGGATCATGCAGTCTTTCTCCCATTTAGCCCTGGAACCGAGGGAAATTCCGGAAATGTGAGAAGGCGGGACTATGCCTCTGCTGTTCAAAACACGACAAAACCGGCAGGGTTGCGGCGTTCCCCGCAACCCTGGTTCGGCGGGGCGCTCGTTCCCGCAGAATCGATCGGATTTTTAGCCGACGTTGAGCGTCTTCATCAGACTGCGCGGCTCGCGCTGGATCTTTTCCTGCAACAGCGTAATGGCGTAGATCAACTGCTCGGGACGCGGCGGGCAGCCCGGCACGTAGATGTCCACCGGGATGACCTGGTTTACGCCCTGCACCAGCGCATAGTTGTTGAACACCCCGCCGGAGGTAGCGCACGCACCCATGGAGATGACCCACTTGGGCTCAGGCATCTGGTCGTAGAGGCGGCGGATGACCGGCGCCATCTTCTGCGAAACGCGCCCGGCAATGACCATCAGGTCCGATTGCCGCGGCGAGGGCCGGAAGACCTCGGCGCCGAAACGAGCCACGTCGAAGCGCGAGGCGCCCATGGACATCATCTCGATGGCGCAGCAGGCCAGTCCGAAGGTCATGGGCCACACGGAATTCTTGCGGATCCAGTTGACCGCGAAGTCGAGCGAGGTGAGAAACACACCCTCCGGCTCTTCAAAGCCATAGTTCACTTCCTTCAGCTTGATGCGGTTCTTTGCGCTGCTCTCCAGGTTTCCGAAGAGATACCGGTCGCGCTCAACTGTGGTGGCTGCCATGTTTTTATGATAAACCTCCGAAGCCGTCGAGGGAGCGGCTTCACCGGCATCGGTTTGGATAGGTGGAAGACCGGACTTTTTGATCTGCTCTATTTGCTGCTGCCGATGAGGCGCAGGCGGGCGGTCAGGGCGCGACCCAACTGGTTGCTGAAGGTACCAAACAGCGGAGAGGCAAGGTTGTTGTTGACGATGAGGGGATCGAAGCTATCGGTTGCGTTTTCCATAGCGCCGCGGAGGCCCCAGTACTGACCGTGGAAGTGGAAGCGCCACTCCAGGCCAGGAGCAAAGTTGATGTAGGCGGGGAAACGATAGGCTCCGGCAGCCCCAACCACGCCACCAGCCGCATTCACCGCAGTATAGGGAAGTCCGCTCTGACACTTGAAGTCGTAGACGAAGTCCCAATTCTTCTGGAACCAGGAGATTCCAGGGACATCGAAGGGCAGCCAACCCCACGAGATCCATCGGTTGGGCGCATTCCAGGGCTGGGGGCCGCTCTGCTGAGGCCCTAGGGGCGAAGCCGTGGGTAGCCCGTATAGACCACCTTGCTCAGGTCCGAACTCCGAGGGAGTGGGGAGATAGTCGAGCGCGGCGTTGGTGAGCGCGGAGGAGTGCGTATAAGAGACGTAGAGGGTGTAGCCATTAGCGAACAGCTTGCGGAGTTCCATTCCCTCGGAATGATAGGTGTCGGTGCGTGCGTTAGTGAGGAGGTAGTTGCCCGCCAGCGCCGCCGGGCCGCTCTGGTTGGTGAACGTAAACATATTCGTGGTGCGTTTGCCCGTGAAGCTGATGCCGCCAAAAAGCGCCCAAGGCAACGCGCGTTCGACGGCTACGCTCCAGTTCACGGCCTGTGGGTCGTGGAGCAGGCTGTCGTTCTTGGTAAAGACGGTCTGCTGCGGCGGGCCGGTGGGCGTTTTGCCGTCGGCGGCATAGTAGGTGTCATAGCGAATTCCGGCATAGGGCTGGACGAAATAGGAGAGCTGGGTCGGGCCGTAGTAGAGGCCGACGCCGGCAGAGATCTTGGTGGTTCTGCGCGCATGGGGAGGCGCGTAGACGGCGGCGATGCGGGGACCGACCAGGGGCCGGCGCACGATGGCGTCCCAGTCGAAGCGCAATCCGGGCTCGACCAATAAGCCGTTGAGGGGGCGCCAGCGGTCCTCGGCATAGGCGCCGATCTCGTCGTTGTGCAGCGTGAAGGCAGGCTGCTGGGGAAAGGTGCTCTGGCGGATGAGGGTGCCGTCTTCGCGCAGATAATTCACTGGCGCGCGGAGCTGGTTCTGGTTGTAGGTAATGCGGTTGAGATCGAGGCCGAAGCGTAGATCGTGCTGGCCCCCGAGGTGCCGGGGCGGTAGATACAGATCGGCGGTGGCTTCCTGTCGCTGGGAGCGGCCGGTGAGGTTCTGAAAGTAGCTGCCCTGGGTGTTTTCGGGGGTAAACGTGTAGGGCGTGGCAATTGGGTTGCCGTGCGGTTCCCAGCCGTTACGAAAGCGCATCTCGCCGATGCCGACATCCAGGAGCGCTCCGTGGGCGAAACTCCACTGGTCACGCACGTAGGGCAGCCAGGCGATGATGTTCTGCTTGGTCGTGCTGGAGCGTGGCGTTAGCGGTGAAAAGCCGGAGTACAGGGTGTGGAGTTCGTTGAAGAGAAGGCCGGTGGTGACGATGTTGTGAGAGGACACGTTGGCCTGGAACTTCAAGAGGTTGCTGCCGCGAATCAGCGGGGCAGTGTTGGGAGTGCCGGGCGGCAGGCCGATGATGTAATTGCTTTCGTAATTCATCTCCAAGCCGTCGTACCACCACGCCCGGTTCTTGACCAGCGGTCCGGAAAAGGTGAAGCGCGGCACGTACTTGTCAAAGTGGATGCCGTTGTTGAGCTTGAATCCAGGGAGGAAGAAGTTGGTTGCGTTGAAGCGGAATCTGTTGTCACCCATGCCGGTATTGAAGGCGATGACGCCGCCGGTGGCACGCCCGTACTGCACCGGGTAGCGGGTGGTCTCCTCGTCGATGGAGCGCACCGCGTCGGCGCTCACGCGCATGTCGAGAGTTCCCTGCACCGGCGTGCGCACATCGAAGCCGTCGATGGTGTCGAGCGTCTCCCAGGTCTCGGAACCGTTGATGTGAACCTGCGCCAGCGAGTCCTGCACGATGTTGGGATAGAAGGGCAGGATGTAGCGGATGTCGCGCGAAGTCTGGTAGGGAATGTTCACGATCTCCGGCGTGTTCATGATGTGGTTGTCGGAGACCTGGGTGGTATCGATGCCGGGCGATGAGGCGGTAACATTGACACCTTCTTTGACGATCTGCTGGTGCGCCATCACAATGCGGACGCTGGTGGAGGCTGGATCCAGGTTCGTTTGCTGGGCCTGATAGAAGTTGGGCTTCGCGGTCTGGATCGTATATGGCGCGTCTTCCTGCAGGGTATAGGAGCAGCGGCCGGCATAGTCAGTGCGCAGTTGCAGCGGAGGCTTGCCGGGCTGCGTGACGGTAATGTTCGCACCGGCCACGGCTACGCCGTTCTCGTCGACGACGGTTAGTTCCACCGCAGAATGCGGAGGCCGCACCTGGGCGCCAGCCGCCACTGCGCAAAAGCAGAGGCAGGAGAGCAGAACCAGACCGACAAAGATCCGCTTGGCAGATTCAGAAGGGTACATGAAAACAAGGGCGAAGGAAAAACGTCCCGGCCCGGGCGAAGTATAGCGCCGAGCCGTCTAAGGGATTCGATGCAGGGTAGGGGTCGCGGGTCGTTAGGCAGTGACTGGCGGCCACGGAATCGGCCGGTTACGCGGGTATGCAGTCTCGAAAACGGCCTGCCGGGCCGGCAGGGCGACAGAACGGAATCCAGGTAGAACCGAAAGCTAGTCGGCCAGGGCGAAGCTCTCCGGTTGCAGTTCTGTATAGTGGCTCACGTCCTCCGCCTGATGCGTCACGCAGCGCCCGGCTGCGCCATAGCGGGGAATGCGGCGGATGCCCAGTTTGTGCGCCACGAATTGGGCGGTTGTGCCCAGGACACCGAGCCCGTACTGCACGCTGCGCCGGAAATTGATCGAGGAGGCCTCTTCAAAATACTTGGTGGGGCACGAGATCTCGCCGATATGGAAACCGAACATCACCGCCTGCGCGATCATCTGGTTGTCGAAGACAAAATCGTCGGAGTTTTCAAGCAGGGGCAGGGTTTCCAGCAATTCCCGCGAAAAGGCGCGGAAACCGGTGTGATATTCGGAAAGCTTCACCCCAAGGAAAAGGTTCTGGGAGGCGGTGAGCATGCGGTTAAAGACATACTTATAGATCGGCATGCCGCCCTTGAGAGCGCCGGCGCCCAGGATGCGGGAGGCAAGCACCATATCGTAGACGCCGCTGGCGATCATGCCAGCCATGGCCGGGACGAGCAGCGGGGTGTACTGGTAGTCGGGATGGAGCATGACGACGATGTCCGCGCCGGCGGCCAGAGCCTCGCGGTAGCAGGTCTGCTGGTTGCGGCCATAGCCGTAGTTGGCATTGTGAATGAAGGTCTGCACACCCAGACGCCGCGAGAGGGACGCGGTGCGGTCCTTGCTGGCATCATCGACCAGAATCTTGATATCGACGATCTCGGTCAACTCGCGCACGGTCTGCTCGAGGGTCTTTTCGGCGTTATACGCCGGCATGACGACCGCTACCCTTTTCCCGTTGATCATGATTCCCTCCCCACTGTTCGGGCGCCGTCGGTCTCGTCTTCGAGATCCGGGGAAGCTCGCCCGAGTTTATTTGCTGGCCCTCAGCATGTTGGCCTCCGGATAAGGGACGATCCGTGCCGGTATTGCATCCGGCTCGACCAGCCATACCTGGCGGTTGTGGTAGTAGTGTATCAACTTCAAATTATCGGCAGCATCCATATCCCGAGCCCATACGACTTTGGACTGGTCTAGATCGGCCCGGTTATAGACCCACTCGAAAAAGGGGTCGTGTTGGGGCGAATATCTGACGATAACCAGTTGATTGCCCGGCATTTTCTCAAGTTTTGCCTTCATGGCGGCTCGTTCGGCGCCAAAGTGCTCAGGCCCCCACCACTCGAGGTTCCAGCTACTTGCCGGCGCCTCACTGGGAGCAATGCCCAGGGGAACCGCAAACAACCGAACCCCCGCTAGAGCCACAATGGAGAAGACCGTCAAGCGCACCAGGGCGAGGCCAACCGGCTTTCCCTCCGGCTTCCAAAGACGCAGGTGACGCATCGCCTGAATGCCGATCACGTAAAAGGCGCCTGCAAATGGAGCGACATAGTGCGGGAGTAAAAAGACCTCGATAATGACCCCACAGACAAGCACCATAAGGCAGACGAATAAGAAGCGAATCCGCCCGTCCAATAAGACCCGCCGCACCATGAGCATGGGCAACATGAGCAGGAAACCGGCGTAGAAGAGTGCCGTGAAAACCAGCTTAACCAGTGTGTAGGGCAGGAAGCCTTTCCAGGAGTGGATGTTGTTGAAGAAATCCATCTCGCCCTTTTGGTAGAAGCTGCGCATGGCGGCGTGGCGATAGTGTGGCTCGGGGCGCTGGTGCTGCCAGATATAGTAAGGAGCCATGGCATACTCGGCGCGATCCACCGTGTAGGGCAGGGTCGTCGGTTTGCCGAAGGCTTTGTAGTCGTAGTATCCCAGCCATGCTACGCCGACGACCAGAAGCGCAATGGGAACGGCGGCACGCCGCAGCAGCACAGCAGCCGGCGGCCGCTTGTGGCTCTTGAATGCCCAATGCCCCAGCGCAGCAGCGACCGGCAGACACAGAAGCATGCCTTCGTAAGGTCGAGTCAGCGCCAGGATGGTCATACCGACGCCCATCAGCATTCCGTAGCGAAAGCGCACAGTCTTCGTGAGTCGCGGCAGCGCCCCCAGGACCAGCGCGCCACCAAAGGCCGCCAGCGATCCCCCGGTGTGATAGGTGTTGATCCAGTCGCTAAAGAGGCCCAGGCGAATGACGGCAATGAAGCCCCCCAGCAGTGCCCAGCGCCGCGGCAGCCATGCCTGCAACATCCAGGTGAGGGCGGCGCACATCAGGCCATCCATGATCAACAGCCCAAACCATGGGTGACCGAGCAATTGGCCCGCGGCCAAGAGGAGCCCCTGCCCCGGGAAATACATCGATTGATAGCTGGGAATCATGGTGATGTGGATGGACTCGAAGTGGGTCCACATCACCGGGGTGGGATTGGTCAGGCGTCCGTGCGCGAAGGTGTCGGCGGCAAGCAGGAAGCTGAAATCGTCTGGGACGAACGGCAGCGGAATGCCATAAAACGGCAGGATCGCCAGGCGCAGCAGGACAACGCTGAGACCCACCGCAGCGATCGCCAGCGCCTTGCGGTCGGCAAGGCGCGCGAAGAACTGCTCAAGCTTCCTGAACCAGGCTGCGCCGAGAGTCGGCCAAGCAAAGGCGGAGGCTGCCACAATCGCCGTTAAACCGCACTCGATCTCCAGGAGCGACGGATTGGGGCGAATGGCCGAAGGCAGCAGCATGGCGTTTCCAGTATCCAGTCTCAGCAGGATGCGCAGGCTCCCAGGACGCTAGAACATAGCCGGCTGGGGCCTGCTCAAAGCCGGGCTGGTCGTACAGAGGACCGGGCTCAACCCAGTCGTTGTCTCGTGTAGGCGCTGGCGCAGCCGGCGCCACCGAGGCGCTGATATTGGTGAAGGCGTTGACCAGCGCTTTGGCGACGCCGTTCATCCCGCTAATGAGCGCTAGAGCGATGAGGCTAATGGCTAGGCCGTACTCGACGAGGTCCTGCGCCGCTTCGCCTGTGAGTAATTGCCAAAGCTTACCATTCGGGACCTGCAGCACTCGCATGTGGATGCCCTCTTTGCGAACCAGAGTTCCGGCTCCAGCAGATCTCCGGAGCACTGCCAGGCAGGGTCAGAGTTGCTGCGTCCCGGAGGTCGTTATCCATTCTTCAGGGCCACAGGGACTCTGGTCTTGCCGGAGTGCGGTTCCAGGTTTCTCTATTCTTGTTGCATCGCGCGGGGCAGCGCTGGTGTAGCAGAGGTGCTTCCGGCGTAGAGTCGCTCTGCAACCGCTTTGCTTCCCGGAACCACGCCGATGGTGTAGTCCCGGGAAGAGGCTGAGGTCCTGGGCGTGGTATCCCGACCTATGCGAGCGAGGTGCTGATGCTTGTGAAGACGCTGTTGATCGCGGTGGCAACCTTGTTGACGCCGGCGATAGCCGCCAAGGCGACGAGGCTGACCAGCAGGGCGTACTCCACCAGATCCTGGCCGTCCTCGCGGCTCGCCAGCTCCTGGACCTTCACATACAGCTTCAGAAACATGGTGTTCATCGTGTCATCTCCCCATTGTTTTGTTTTGTGTTCCCAGCCTCAGCCGGGGTGCACTGATCCTTGCACCCCTCGTGCCAAATCGAGGCAACTTTGGCTCTTTGTTTGTTTTCAGATAGTTACAATCCTGATGCTCTTTATCCAAGAAGCCGCGCATGTATACGCACGTTTACACCGCCCCTCGTGCAGAACCGCGCCGTTTACATCGGGCGGAATTCGTGGGACGCTCTTCGGCTTGCCAAAAGGCCGGCTTCGCATGGGAATGGCTTCGCTCCGGGCCGTTCCAGGCAAGTGGAACTCGAATTGCTATCCCTCGGTTGCGCGGCCGCAGCATCCATCACGCCCGCACATTGGAAGAGCGCTTCCCAAGAGAAACAATGCCCGAAACTCTGGAGATTGCCGCAACTGCCTCCCGCCGCGATTGGGTGGAGTTTTCGATCGCTCTGGTGGCCGGATTAGGCCTCGCCGTCACTGCGGTATTTCTATGTGCGGTGCCGCTGGCGGGGCACATGGCAGCATCCCGGGACTTCATCTCGTACTGGGCCACGGGGCAGCAACTCGTCCACGGAGGTAATCCGTACGACGGCGTCGCCGTCACAGAGATCGAGCGTGCAGCCGGACTCAAGGCGGGTACGCTGCTCATGCGCAATCCGCCTTGGGCGCTGCCCATGGCGTGGCCGCTCGGGTTCTTGAACCTCCGTGTTGCCGCGCTCCTGTGGTCGCTGCCTTTGCTTGGCTGTCTGTTGATCTCGGTCTGGCTTGTGCGCGGTCTGCACGGTTCGCCACCAGGGCCGATTCATTGGCTGGGGGTAGCATTTACGCCGGCGCTGATCTGCCTCACCATGGGGCAGACTTCGCTGTTTGCACTGCTGGGCCTAGCATTGTTTCTGCGCTACAACCAGACCCGCCCCTTTGCAGCGGGCCTGGCGCTTTGGCTCTGCGCGCTCAAGCCACACCTGTTTCTGCCTTTCGCTGCCGCGCTGGCCGTGTGGATCTTGCTGACCCGCGCCTGGAAGATGCTGGCCGGAGCCATGCTGGCGCTGGGTACGAGCAGCGCAGTCGCCTATCTTCTAGCGCCGCACGGATGGACGGATTACCTCCACCTGCTGCGCTCGCCGGCGGTCGAGAAGGAGTTCGTTCCTTGCCTCGCGGACGCGATCCGCCACTGGCAGTGGCCGCAGCAAGCCTGGACGCATTTTCTTCCCTCCCTCATCGCGTCTGCCTGGGCAATTGCCTACTACTGGCGGCGCAGGACGCAGTGGAACTGGACGCACAATGCCAGCCCGCTGATGCTGGTCTCGCTGCTGACGGCCCCCTACTGCTTTGTCTACGACCAGGGCCTCGCAATTCCTGCGCTGATGGATGCGGCCTACCGCACGCGTCGACGCACACTGCTCATCGCGCTCGCGCTGCTGATCGCCGCCCTCGATGCGGAGTTGCCCGGCGTCCGCATTGTCTCTGCGTGGTACCTGTGGACGGCCCCGGCCTGGTGCGCGTGGTACTACGCCGCGCTCCGAGATCCCGCTACGAGCTGAGCTTTCTTCCGCTAGGCGCGCTGTGCCGCCAGGATGCCTGCACATCCCGACTAGGAGCCAGCTCTGCGGGTGATCTAGACCATGTGAACTTCTTCCGCAGGCGCGAACTCAAGAACATCGCCGCGCCGCGTTCCGGTGGCCTGCGCCACACCAGCCGGCAGCTCCAGCACCGAATGAGCGGTGAGGCACGCCGAGACGCGCCATGCTCGAACTGCATGACGCACTTTGCGGATGCGGTGCTTACGATCGAGATAGACAAGGTCGATGGGGCATCGCATGACGAAGGGGTGCACCGACTCACAGGGCACGATCCACAGGCCCTCGCCTTCTGCCAGCATCAGGCGGCCCAGCAAACCCTTGCGGCGCGCGGCGTTGCTGCCGGCTATTTCAAGTTGCGTAGCCAGCACGGCGCTGCGCGTGGTGTTTACCACGCGCAGCCGTCCGGATTGACGGTTGTCACCTGTCATTACTGTGGAGGCGCCCCGCCTCCGCTCATCGAGGTGCCCATGCCTCCGCCGCTGCCACCTGTATCGACCGTCAGTGGCTGCTCCGGCTTCATGCTATCGCGCAGCTTCTCGACAGGGATGGTGGTTGGCTCCGCTTGAGCTTTGACCGGGGGTTGGTCCGGAGTATGCATCGGGACCTTCGAGTTGGCCGGCATAAATGCCTCGGGCTGGTTGAGAGCCGGCAACGGCTGGCCGGCCGGAATCGGCGCAACAATCTCCGGCGTCACGAGGACAATCAGCTCCGTATTGTTCTTGTTACGCTGAATCGACTGAAAGAATTTCCCAAGGATCGGGATATCTCCAATGAAAGGAATCTTCTCGAAGGTTTGCGTTACCGTATTGTCGAGCAATCCGCCAATGACAAAGCTCTGCCGGTCCTTCAACTCCACTTCGGTATTCACCCGGCGCATGGTAATGCCCGGAACGACGAAACCGGAGATCTGCACTTCATTGGAGTAGTCGAGCGCGCTCACCTCCGGGGCCACCTGCAGACGAATGGTGCCTTGCGGGGTGATGGTGGGGATGAAGTTCAGCCGGATGCCGTAATCCTTGAACTGAATGCTGACCGCCGTCGAACCTCCCGCCGAGGTGCCCTGCACAACGGGGTAAGGATATTGGCCGCCGGCCAGGAAGCTGGCCTGCTTGCCATCGGACGCCAGCAGATTAGGCTCTGCGAGCACCTGCAGCAGATTCTGCTGTTCGAGCGCTTGAATGGTTACTCCCGATTTCAGTCCCGGGAAAAACGCCAGCAGGTTGAGTTCATTCGAAAGGGCGGCCTGACCTTCCGCATTCCCGATTCCACCTGTGCCCGCTGAAGCGCCGGTGCCGGCAGTGACGAACGGGGGGCTGAACTGGCCGGTGCTGATGCCACCAACGGCATTGCCCAAACCCAGATCGAAGAAGTTGATGCCCATCGAGTTGACCAGCGAGCGATCCACGCTGATAAAGCGCACCTTGAGCAAAATCTGCGGCTTCGAACTGGGCACGCGTACGTCGAGCAGATTGACCACCTTGCCGCCCACGGAAGCGATGTTGACGGCGCGGTCGGCGCTAGTGAGATCGTTGACGGTGCCGCGCAGAAAGACGGAGCCGTTGTCGAGCGAAACCTGTACCGGCTGCCCTGGCATCTCTTCGCGCAGTTGCTGGCGAATCTCCTCCAGTTCGCTGTTGTGAACCGCCATACTGGGCCGGACCGAAATATTAAAGAACTGGCGGCCGCCATGAATATCCCAGATGATCAGGCTGGTATCCCCGGGGGCCTTACCGTCGATCATGACCTCGGTTGGACTGACCGCGGAGGCCACGGCAAAACCACCGAGGCCAACTGCCACGCGAGCAATCGGCTGGGCCGTATCGACCAGCACGCTCTTGCCGACGCTCACCGCCAGTTCGTTGGTGGAATCCTGAAAACTTGCTCCCGGCTGCGCTCCTGCGAGACCGGGCAGCAACGTGCATAAAACTGCGAGAAGGACCGCCGCGGCTTTCATTGTTTTGCCTCAAGGGTGGGGAATTTTTCGGTGGTGATGCTGGTTCCATTGCTGATCACGATGGCATAGGGCTTCGGCCGCGCGGCAATGCGGCGTATGCCCCCGCGGTGCATCGGCGCGGGATCGCCGGCGTTGGCGAACAGAGCGCCGGTGGCGGTACTCCGCACCTCAGCAATTTTCGTGTCGAGTGGATTGCGCAGCACGAGTTGAATCTTGTACTGGTTGGCGGCCAGACTCAGTTCCTGCGCCTGTTCCGGTGTCACCAGCAGATTCACCACCTGCACCTGCTTGGGCTTGCCTTCGGCATCTTTCTGGATGTCTGTGCCGGCCGAGAGCACCTGGATATTCTGCAGGATGGTCTTAGTCACGGTGCCCTGGGCAGGATTCTCCCCAGGAGGATTCCCCGAGACTAATACGTCAACCCGCATGCCCGGGGTAACGAAGCCGGCCACTCCCACCACCTCGTCAACGCGCACTGCACAGGCGCGCATGCCCTGAGGAATCGTGGCAGCCAAGCCGCCGCCCGAGCCCTTGGGCGCGAGACGGTTATCGACAATGGGTTCGCCTTGATAGATCGCCGAGATAACGCCCCGGCCGATGGCGTCCTTGGGATTGAGAATTGCGTCCTTGGGAGGCGTGCCGGCAAAGGCAACCGTGGTCAGATCGGCGGCGGAGATAACCGTACCGATCTGCAGATTGGTGGACGCCGCCACCACTTTGTTGGTGGCCATGGGCTTGGCCGCCACCATGCGATTGCCCACAACGCGATACACCAGCAGGGCGCACCCACCGGCGATCACAAAAGCGAGCAGGAGTACAGTGAGAAGTCTTCGATTCATAATTCGGGTCCACTGAGCGCACCGTGCAGCCCGTTGACCGCCGCACTGGCGTTGCTATATTTCGTACTCTTGATTTTCCTGGCGCGAGCCCGCAAGATAGCGAGACGTGCCCTCAACGATTGAAGCGCGGCTTCAGTGTTGTCCTTTCTCAGCCTCGAGGCTGTTCAATTTGGTCCATCCCGCAGCAGGGGTATTGAGAAATGATTGAAGCTGCGACCGCACTTGGGCGATGCTGAAAGCAGCTCGATTGCAATCGCGATACGGCGCATGGCGAGGTTTTTTCCCGGCATGACACCTACTCCCTCGGTCACGCTCTTCAGCGGACAAATCAACACCGGCCGTTCTTCGGCATCGATTGCGGCATCCGCCGCTGTTCACGCGGCTCTCGTGGCTCTGATCGGGTTCGGCGTTTTGACGGCTCCCCCCATCGAAACGCATGCTTCCCCGGTGCGCCTCGCGGTGCGCGATCTCGATCTGCACACACCCGCAGAGCAGGTGCAGCGGGCAGCCAACGGAATCCGCTATCCCGGCCAGCAGCCAAAGGCGGCTCACAAGCTGGCAACCGCGCACGCGGCCCTGCGTGTGGCAGTGCATGCCCCGAAGGGCCCGCAGACGCTGCTGCAACCGGACCTCGCCAAGCGGCTCGCCCTGGCCGAAGCGGTTCCTGTTCCGCGCGTGCTGATCTGGAAGCCGAGCAAGATCGCCCTGAAGCATGTCGTGGCGCCTGCTCCGCATCCAGCCACCACCGCAAATATTCACGCTTCGCTCGATGCCCCTACCCCGGAGGTTCATCTCGCCGACGTGGATCTCGCCGCCAGCAACTTGCCTTCCGTGAAGCTGAAGCTGCAACCCAGCAGCACCGCGCCGGTCGTGGTGCACAACACTGCGGCTGTCGAAGTGCAGCCCAGTTCGGTTTCGCAGACCACCGCTACATCCACCCCGGCCGCGGTTCTCTCGGTCTCTGACCTGGAGATGAAGGACGGCAGCGCGGCGCTGCCGCCGGTGAATGAAACCGCCAGTGTCTCCGCGCCGGGCGAACTCGGTCCTGGCGCGCCCGCCGGCGCTGGCGTCAACGGCTCTGGAAACGGCACCAGCGGCTCCGGCACCGGTCGAGATGCGAAAACGCCGGCAGGAAAGATGCCCCAGGGAATTGCTGGCGGAGCCGCTACGGGCGCACAGCAGGGTGCAGCCACCGGAGTGCCGCAAGGCAACCCCCTGGCCACCCGCATCACGCTGCCCCGGAACGGCCAGTTCGGCGCGGTGGTCGTCGGCGACTCTCTCCAGGACGAGTTCCCGGAGACTTCGAATGTGTGGAGCGGCCGCATGGCCTATACCGTTTACCTGCACGTTGGACTGGCGCGCAGCTGGATCCTCCAGTACGCGCTGCCTGCCAATGCCGATGCAGCCGCAGCCGGTCAGGTCGCCCAGATTCAGGCACCCTGGCCGTACAGCATCGTTCGCCCCAATTTGGCGGCAGGCGCCGTGGACGCAGACGCCATCCTGGTGCATGGATACGTGGGACAGGACGGCCACTTCCAGGACCTCGCGGTGGTCTTTCCGCAGGCTTTTCCGCAGGCGCAGTTTGTGCTCAGATCGCTCGGTCAATGGCAGTTCCGCCCCGCCGCAGAGAACGGCCAGTCGGCACGCGTCGAGGTGCTCCTGATCATTCCCGAGGAATTGGACTAAGCGTCGCTGCGGTCTCATGGCCATCGCTCCTATTCCTGAATGACCTTTTCCGCTGAGCCGGAGAACGTAAGCGCGGATTTGGGCAGAAAGGGCAGCATGAAATTGAATGTGTAGCTTACCTGCACATTCACCATGCAGCCCGCTTTGTCGCTTGGAGCGCAGGCGCTGCAGTTGGACAAACAATTGGGCGTCTGCCCGGGCCAGGAAGTCGATACCGCGATGTCGCTCTGGTTCACTCCCGGCATCGCCAGGCTTTGCACATAGTTCTGCACATCGCTCGAAGCAGCCGTGCAGCCGTAATTCATTGCAAATCCCGGGGGGCTAGAGGTGGAGCAGTTGCTCGACCAGCCAGATCCGCGCACCATCGCGTAGCGCGCTCCCTGCTGTGCGGCGTAGCTCACAAAGTAGTAGCTGTACATGGCGCGGCAGAGGTCGAAGATGCTGAAGAGAACCATGAGGAGCAGCAGAGATGCGACCGCGAACTCCACAAGTTCGCTGCCGCTCTCCTCCCGCCTCAGATGAAGGAGACGGCGAGCCAGGCTCGTTCCGGTAATTGAGCTGCGCATCACTGGTTGCTCCCCGCGCGCATAGTCACGCTATCGCTCAACAACATGGAAGACGGGATCTTCGGCCAGGGAAAGAGCGGCGTGTAATTCGCCGAGGTCTTCACCGTCACACGGTAGACAAGATTGTTCGTGGGGCAGGACGGCACGGTGGAGCAGTTGCTGGAGAAGGCGGTCCCATCAGCACATTCGCAGCCATAGCCGGGTGTGGCCACGGCCAGGTTCGCAACATTGGGCGCACCAGCCTGTGCAGCGCCCACCATGCCGGTAAAATCGGTAGGATTCAGCGAACCGTACTCTGCGCCCGACTCGGCGGCCCCGGAAACTTCCATCGAGAGATAGAAGGCCCGGCCGAAATCGACGGCTCCCATAAGCAACAGCAAGAGAAGCGGCAGCACAATCGCCAGTTCCACCAAACTGGCGCCGCGCTCGGCGCGAAGAAAGCGGGAGATGTGAGCTTCGATCTTCATCACCATTACTCCGTCAGGTTCGCTCTGGGCCCCTTGAGCGGGCTCTTGCCGTGGGGCAGCGAGGAAAAGTCGCTGCCGATTGCGAAATCGTCCTGGCCGTTTTCAACCAGCGTGTTGACCACCATGAGCGTGTAGGCTGCTGATTTGTTGCCGCCGTTCAGAATGAGCTGCGCATCAGGCGCGTAGAATGTGCCCTGCCAGGCCGAGCTGGTATCGCCGTTGAGAATCACGGTGCTTGAATCCGTACCGCTCTGCAGATAGAGCATGCCCGCGTAGGTGCCGGATGTCGGCGCCACCAGATCCACGTGCGAGTTGCCGTTCATGGTCAGCGAGCCGGAATCAAAGTAGAAGGTGACGCCACTGCCCACAAGGCTGGCGCCGCCGTTCACAATCATGTTCCCGGTCATGATGTACTGACCTGGACTGAAGGTGACGGTGTAATTACCCCCGTTGAGGATCATCCCTCCGCAGTAAGTTCCGGGGCTCAACGTCACGTTCTTGTTGCCGTTGGCAATGTAGTTGTTGTAGGTGCAGGAACCAACTGCGGGCATGGGGAGATTCGCGAGAGGATTGTCCAGCGGCGAAACCCCGGTGGTGGGCGAAGGGTTAAGCGAATTATTGCCGTTGTTCAGCACCTGCCCCACCACGTCGAGCCCCGTGGTGCTCACGCTTACGCTGCCATTGAAGACGGCCGCCTGGTTGGCATCCGAATCCACGATGATGCCGCAAGTGGCACTAAGAGTCGCGTTGCCATTGAGCAGCAGCGCGTCGGGGGCATGGGGATTCAAAATGTATGCACAGTCGGGCGAGCTGTCGAGACCTGCTTCGGCCCGCGCTCCGAGGGTTACGTATGGAAACCCTATGACGCCCGCGAAAAATGCCGCTCTTTGTTCAGATAAAGTGACCTCAACATAGTTGACATTGCCTTGGTTGGGATCCGCTGAGCCCAAGGCGCAGGGGCCATTGTTGAGCACCAGTTTGACCCCGGTCCCGGTCACGGCAGCGCATTGCGTCGCGAAGCTGAGGCTGGAGTATCCGTTCTCGTTCATCGCCGATTTCACCGCGCTCTGCATGGCCGTGCAGTCGGAAACGCCGCCGCAATAGGAAAGTTCAATCGCTCCCGCGAGCGCAGCCGCATCCGCCGCGGTTTGCAGTTGCCGCTTCGCATAGAGGAACTGGGCCACGTCGAGAGCCAGCGCCATAAATCCCATGAGAACGGCAAAGGCAATCGCGGTGAGAGCCAGCACCTGGCCATCTTCGCCCAGCCGCATCGGCCGCCCAGTCTCCGACGACGATCGCGGGCGGTCACCATACCGAAAAGTGTGCCGCGACAGGAAGGTCATTCCCTTTCACTCCATCCGAAACGTAGGAAACCTGGGGAAGAGTCCAACCGACCAGTTGATGCACGCCAGCTCACTTCCAGTTCATCTGCCTTTTTTCAACTGTTCCAGGAAGCGCTCGAATTCCTTTCTGTCCATTTCATCCAGCAACGAAGCGCCTTCCGAGGCCTGTGCGTCGGCAAGTACAAATTGCAGGCCCACGCCATCCTGGCCCCAGCGAACCGCTCGCGTCTGCACTGGAATCGAGTGTTCCGTAGCTGGCTCCCCTGCTTCCGAACCCGGCTGTGTCATCAGCACCAGAGTGCCCGGATACCAGCGCTCCTCTGTGACCATATAGACCCCGGAAGAGCTTAGGTCGCGAATACCGTGCGCCACAGGCGGAGCCCCATTCCAGTAGTAGGCAGCGAGACCCGGCGTCGCCTGCCGCGGTGCCTTGCGCGGATCCGGCGCCCACCAGCGCTCCAGCCATGCTCGCGGCACCTTCAGAGAGCGCCCGGGCTTGGTAAGACCCATCTCGTGCCGCTTGGATGGCGTTTTCTGCCTTGCCGAGCGGCTTTCGAATTCCAGCATGCCGGGTCCACCGCTCCATAGCGGCTGCTCGCGCAACACTACGGCGTTCTGTACCAGACTCGCGGCTGGCTGGGATCTGGAGATACGCTCCAGCCGCTCTTCCATCTCGCCCGCCTCGCACACCACCAACTGATCTCCGGCTTGGGTCTGCGAGGAGTAGATGGAATGCGCAGGCAGCGCCAGCACGCTTGCCGGAACCGGGCAGGCAAGCCGCGCGTGAAACGTGGGAAACGACTCCACTGCATCCAGTACCCTGCCCTCCTCGTCGAGGTACAGAATGTCCAATGGCGCAGGAATCTCCGAAGCTGGCAATCCGCGGAACGGAGCGAGCCACAAACCTTCGCCGGAGCGAAGCACCAGCGTCTTCATCCTCTCGGCCAGAGCAGAGTAATGGAGATCAGCGGCCGATACGGCGAGGCCCAGAAAACACTCGCGCGTCTGGTTGTACGCGCAGTGGATGCGCGATTCCATACCTGCTCCTTTCCGCGACGATGCGTCTGCCGCTGGCGGTTTGCTCCGGGCCTGGTTTTGCTCTTCCAACACTTCGGAAAGATGCATGGGATCCTTCGAACTGCCGCGATTACTGCCGTGGCTGAGCTGTTGCGCACCTCACCTGTAGCGCGGTAGAGATACCGCGGCAAAGGGTTGCGGCACGGGCGCAACAGAGCTATCTGTGCCCCGCAGCTACGCGAGCTGCGCGGCAACCGGATTGGAAGTTGCCGTTTACTTCACGCGGGAACGGCGGCGCTGCACCAGCACGCCCATCACGATCACAAACAGAACGCCGGCAACGATGCGAATGACTGTGGAATCCATTGGTATTTCCTCCCCTTATTCGTACAATCTGCTCCGGATTGAATTCTCCGGATGTGGTTGAGGGGCGGCAGCGGCGCTCGCGCGCCCGCTGCCAGCCCAGTCCTCTGCACGCTTACTTGACGCGCGAGCGGCGGCGCTGCACCAGCACCACCATCACGATGACGAACAGAACGCCGGCAACTACCCGGATGATCGTCGAATCCATGATTGACTCCTCCCCTTGCTCAATGACCGAGCAACTTTTGGAATGACTCCGCCATTAAAATCGCCGCCGGTCCCAAAGTGACCAGGAACAGCGCCGGAAAGATAAAAAATACCAGCGGGAAAACGAGCTTGACGGAGGTCTTCGCCGCCGCCTCCTCCACCGCCTGGATGCGCTGCTGCCGCAGCGTATCCGAATGCACGCGCAGCGTCTTGGCTACACTCGTGCCCAACTGTTCTGACTGGATCAGCATGGACACCAAATTGCGGATGCTGTCCTCGTCGGTGCGCTCGGCCAAGTTGCGCCAGGCATCGGAGCGGGCGCGGCCTGCTCTCTGTTCGAGCACCACCACGTTGAGTTCATCGCAGAGATCCGGCTGCGCCAGGCGAAGTTCTTGGGCGGCGCGCGCGGTAGCCTGGTCCAGGCTCAAGCCCGCCTCCACACACACCACCAGCAGATCAAGCACGTCGGGCAATCCCCGCCGAACATTCTTCTGCCGGGTCTTGATGCGCCGCCCCAGCCAGAAGTCGGGTCCGATAAATCCGATTCCCAGGCAGCCGGCGTACACAAAAAACGGGCTCGCATTTGCCAAGCCGGTCAGCAGCGCAATGGCACAGAGCACCACCGGCGTCAGGACTTTGAAGCCGTAAAGGACCTTGACCGCAGACTCCCCGCGATATCCGGCACGAATCAACCGCTGCATGGCAACGGAGACCTCGGCTTGGCTCTTGGGCAGCACCTGCTCCAGCCGGCCCACTGCAGTGCGCATGGTGTCGCGTGTATCTTCGAGCTTTTCGATCAGGCTCTTCTGCTTCGGTTCAGGATTGATGACCTCCTGGATGCGCTTGACCATGCCTTCGCGATAAAACAGCAGAAGGCCGCCGCTGGCCAGCAGCAGAAACACCGCGCAAAAGCTGAGAACTGCGAAGATCATCAATAGCTCCTCAGACGTCGATGTCCACAATGCGATTGATCACGAAGCCGCCCAGCAGAATCATGCCGGCCGCGGCCCACATCATCTTGATTCCGATATCGCGGTGCCACAGGATGCTCATCATCTTGGGATTCACCATGTACATGGCGATGCCCAGAGCCACCGGCACGCAGGTCAGCACCCAGCCGGTCATGCGGCCTTGCGCGGTGTGAACCTTCACCTGCCGCTTCAGGCGGAAACGCTCGCGGATCAGATAGGAGGTCTTGTCGAGCACCTCCGCCAGGTTGCCGCCGCTCTCCTTTTGAATCATGATGGCCGTGGAAACCATGCGCAGATCCTGGAGAGGCATGCGCGCGGTCAGGTTGTCGAGGGCGGCCTTCATCTCCAGGCCGTAGTTCTGCTCCTCGAAACAGCCTTTGAATTCACTGCCCACCGGATCGGCGCACTCGCGCGCCACCAGGCCCATTGCCGAGATCAGGCTGTGCCCAGCCCGCAGAGCGCTCACCATCAGATCGAGCGCCTCCGGCAGTCCCTGTTCGAACTTCGCAAAGCGCTTGCTGCGCTTCCAAAAGATCCAGCCCAGCGGCAGCACGCTGAACGCCAACCCCGCTCCCATCGCGACCAGCAGCAGACCAAAGCGCGCATCGACGATGTAACACGGAACCGCGAAGCAAACCAGCATCATTGCCAGCAGGCGCCCCGGGCTCCAATCCATCTCAGCCTGCTGGATGAGGCGGCGCAGCGACGGGATCACTTCCATCTGAGCCAGCTTGCGATTGACCCACGGAATGCTGCTGACCCTCTCGTCTTTGCGCAGATCGATCACCGCCTGCTGCACTTCGGTCGACTGGTTGCTGAGCGCCGATTCCAGGGTGGCCATGGCCTCACGGGTGCTGCGCGCAGGCGCCATGCTGGTATAGACCAGCGGCAGCGCGATGGCGGCAAATACCCCGACAAAGACCAGCACAATGATCAGGACCATGGCTCGACTCTCCTTTCCCTAATTCACCAGCATTTCGTTTTCGAACAGCGTGGGTGGCAGGACGATACCCGCCACCCGCAGCCGCTCCAGGAAGCGCGGCCGAATGCGGCTGGGAACAAACGCGCCCACGACCTTGCCGTTGGGGCCGATGCCCTTCTTCTGGAAGCTGAAGATCTCCTGCATACTGATCACGTTTTCTTCCATGCCGGTGATCTCCGCGATGCTGGTGATCTTGCGCGAACCGTCGCTCATGCGGTGAGCCTGCACGATGATGGTGATGGCGGAGGCAATCTGCTGCCGCACCGATTTTTCCGGCAGGTTCATGTTGGTCATGGCCACCATCGACTCGAGGCGCGACAGCGCATCACGCGGGGTGTTGGCGTGAATCGTGGCCATGGAGCCTTCGTGGCCCGTATTCATGGCCTGGAGCATGTCGAAGGCTTCTTCGCCGCGCACCTCGCCGAGGATGATGCGGTCGGGACGCATGCGCAGGCTGTTAATGAGCAGTTGCCGCTGGCGGATGGCGCCCTGTCCCTCGATATTGGGAGGCCGCGTCTCCAGACGCACGATATTCTCCTGCGCCAGGCGCAGTTCGGCGGCGTCCTCAATGGTCACCAGCCGCTCGTTGTTCGGAATCGACTGCGACAGGATGTTGAGCAGCGTGGTTTTGCCGGCGCCGGTACCGCCCGCGATGATGATGCTGATGCGCGCTTTCACCGCCGCCTGAAGCACTTCCATCATCTCCGGCGAGATGCTCTTGTTCTGCACCAACTGGTTGCCGGCGATCGGGCCGGTGCCAAAACGGCGGATCGACACCGAGGGACCATCCAGCGCGAGCGGCGGAATGATCGCATTCACACGCGAGCCGTCGGGCAGGCGGGCATCCACCATAGGAGAGGATTCGTCCACGCGGCGACCCACGCGCGAAACGATACGGTCGATGATCTGCATCAGGTGGCGATCATCGCGGAAGCTGGTGCTGACCCGCGTCAGCAGACCGCCCTTTTCTACGAACACGTGATCCTTGCCGTTGACCAGAATGTCGGAGACTTTAGGATCGCGCAGCAGCGGCTCCAGCGGCCCCAGCCCGAACACCTCATCGAGCAGGTCGGCCTTGATGCGCTCCTGTTCCTCAAAGTTCAGCGGCACCCGCTGATCGGCCATGATCTCGCGCACAATCGCCGAGACCGCCTGGCGCGCCTGGTTGGAATCGACGCGCGAGAGCTTCTCGAGGTCCAGCTTCGAGATCAGCGTGCGGTGGATCTCCGCTTTGTAGTGATCCAGATTCAGCAGTTCCACGTTCTACCTTCCGTGTCCCAGACTCCGCCGCGCGGAATCATTTCTGTTGTTTCAGCCAAACAGGCTGAAGCCTTTCTTCTTTTCCGGCGTCTTGTCCGCCTGCTCACCGTGCACGGCTTCAGCCATCTTGCGAATGGTCTTCGCAACCGCGGAGTCGCCCAGCGCCAGCGGTTCGGCATTGATCTGCATTTTGCGCAGCAGGGCGTGATCGCTGGGAATCTTCCACTGCGCGGGCCGCGTCAGCGCCTTGGTGATCTGCTCTTCTGAGACACCCAGCAGCTTGGAGTCGAACCGGTTCAGCACGATCTCAAGACGGGTGCTCTCCTCGATAAACACCTGGCTGATGAGCCGGTTGGAGTTGCGCAACTCGGGGATGCCTGCTTGGGTGACAAGATAGATCGCGGTGGCATCCTGAAAGAGCACCGATCCCGCCGGGTTGGCACGGGAACCGAGGTCCACCACGACGTTGTCGAACTCCAAGCGCGCCACCGAAATCAGCTTTTCGATCGCTTCGGGTTCCGGCTCGAAGTAGGGGAATCGTCCAGGCGCCGAAAGCACACTCACCCCTGAACTGTGCTTAGCCAGTAGAGAATTCAGAAACGATCCGTCCAGCCGGTCTGCGGCTTCGAGGGCATTGACGGTCGAGAACTCGGAAACGATCCCCAGATTCAGGGCCGCGTCCCCCAGGGGCAGATCCAGATCGATCAGCAGCGTCTTCTGGCCCGGGTTCTGCGCCAGTGCAACAGCGAAGTTGCACGCTACGGAGGTAACGCCGACGCCGCCCTTGGCGCCCAGGAAGACCAGCATCTTGCCGGCGCGATTGGCCTTGGCCGCAGCAGCAGGCCGCCGCGCCGCTGCCCGCGACAGCGCCTCAATCACCAGGCGCTCGTCGAACGGCACGGTGAGAAACTCGCGCGCTCCGGCACGCATGCAGCGCATCAGGGCCTGCGGATCGGTATGGCCCGAGTAGACCATCACCGTCGATTTGCCGAACCCGCAGATTCTCTCGACCAGTTGCAGCGCCGCTTCGGGTTCGCTGTCCAGGTCCACGAGCACCGCATCGAATTCTTCGTCGAGTTTGCGGGCCAAATCCTCCTCGGCCTCTGAATAAGCGGAGAACTGCCGGATGCCGCCCGCGGCGAAGTTGCGCAGCGCTAGGGCCGCCTCGGATCGGCGTTCATGGTTCGGGCCGATGAGGGCGATTGACAACGCTGCTGCCGCCAGCGCCTCTGATTCGGGCGTAATCAAATAAGGAGCTGCCGTCATGTCTCCTGTTCCGTGGCTTGCTAGCCTGCTATGCCTTCCCGCGTGATGACGCTCCGGCCTGAAAAACATTCGCGCGCTTGACATAGCTCCTCCGCAGTTATCGGGCAAAGAAAGAAAGCAGTGTTCCAATTGCGATCGCCGGAGCATAGGGCATTTTGCGCTGGAGCACGCTGCCCGCTTCCGACGGCTGAGCGGAATCTCTGTTCCGCCTCGTCCGGCCCAGGAACAGGTCCCCGGTCCCCTTCATCAGTTCCCCGAAGAATCCCCCCCACACCGCCCAACCCACGGCCATCAGTCCACCCACCAGCGCGGTGAAGATGAGCGCCAGAAAGAGCTGTTGCGGACCAATCCAGGCCCCGATGGCGGCGCACAGCTTCACATCGCCGGCCCCCATGCCCCCCATGAGAAAGAGCGCGCCAAACAGAATCAGGCCCAATCCCACTCCCTCCGCGCTTTGCACCGCTCCATGCCAGCCGTGCAGGAACACGGAGACGGCAATCCCCGCAGCCAGAAACGGAAGCACCAGCCAGTTGGGGATCCGCCGGCTGCGCAAGTCGGTTGCCGTCGCAGCCATCACCACGATCAACGTCGGCCACCAGGCAAACGAGTGCATCGACAGATCTCCCTTCCCCCTGACACGCAGAGATACCTGGAGAAATGCAATCGGCCAACCAAAGTACGCGCCCTTCAGATCCCCGTGATTCAGTGGTTTAGAGGAAGGCGTCACCCCAGGTGTACACGGCTGTTTACGGTTGGCGCACCGGGGTGGAGCAGAGGGTACACACCTTTGTGGAGCGAAGAAACAAAGAACAAATTTGCTTCTTCCGTATCCGCTGTCCTCTGTTGCGCGACTCTCCCCGGCGATTCCGCTGCCTCGCCACTGACAGCTCAAAATGGGAGACTTGCAGCCCGATCGCTGCGCCCTCCCGGCCCCTTGGAGGCGGCTGGGCGGCGAGATACGAGGAAGATCAACGTACCAGAGTGGTAACGGGACAAAGGTTGCCTCGACTGTACTTTGGTAATGTAGACCGCATTACTGATGGGCAGTATCGTAACTTCATCAACACACAGAAGCACTGCCGCCCGTATTCACGGGGTGACAATGATTCTCCTCTCTCTACTTTGTGCGATGGGAGGAGATCAGAGAAAAGCGAGAAAGTAAATGGGCCATCGGGTTTGCCTGTCCGGGTAAGCAGAGGAGCTGTATTGCTTGCTCCGGGATCCAAACCAGCATCTCGCGGCTCTGTGGATGAAGAAGTTGTACGTTTTTAGCACGCAATGGAAATACGCTGACCGCAGTCATGGTGGACGAATCTTCATCCGGTTGCTGCGGAAAAAATTGAGAGAGGACACTCTCCCCAATGATCACCATTGGACTTTATTCAGAAGATCGAACCTTGCATCCACTGCTTTCTTCTGCCTTGGGAACGGACTTCAGGCTTCTGCTGGAATCAACCAGCGAAGACATGGACGCGCTGGTGGCAGCCGGTAATTGCGACGTCCTGATCCTTGATCTCTATGCGCGACAGGATTCTCTGCGCGAGCGCATTGTGGCCGCGCAAAGGCTGATGGCCGCCAATGTGCCGGCTATCATCATGGCCGACGACAGCCTGCGCTCGACCGCCTTCGAGATGGTCCGTGCCGGAGCCTTTGCCTATTGCCGGCGTCCGCCGTCCATCCGCGATCTGAAAACACTGTTGAGCCGTGCCTGCGAAACCACTTCTATGAAGCGTCAGCCCAGGGCTCCAGAGTCCCGCATTCCAGACACGAGTTGCTGCGATCGCATCATTGGCTCGAGCCCGCAGATGCGGCGCGTTTACCAGCTCGTCCGCAGCGTGACGAACCTCAATGCCGCGGTGCTGGTCACCGGCGAAAGCGGCACCGGCAAGGAATTGATCGCGCGCGCCATTCACAATCTGGGTTCGCGGGCCAACAAGCCCTTTGTCGCGGTCTCCTGCGGCGCCATTCCGGAAACGCTGATCGAAGCCGAACTCTTCGGCCACGAAAAGGGCGCGTTCACCGGCACCGTCGGCGCGCGTGAAGGTTTCTTCGAGCAGGCCGGCGACGGCACCCTGTTCCTCGACGAAATTGGCGATCTCAGCCTCTTCACCCAGGTCAAGCTGCTGCGCGTCCTGCAGCAGATGGAGTTCTGCCGGCTCGGATCGAGCAAGCTGATCCCCCTGCGGGCCCGGCTGATCTTTGCCACCCATCAGGACCTGGCCAAGCTGGTGGCCGAGGGCAAGTTCCGTCAGGACCTCTATTACCGCATCAACGTGATGCGCATCGAGTCGCCGGCGCTGGCGGAGCGCTCCGAAGATATTTCCACCATCGCCAATCACTTCCTTCGCCACTACTCGCATGTCTTCCAGAAGCCCATGGAAGCCATCGAGCCCGATGCTGTGGAGATGCTCCAGAACTACTCGTGGCCGGGCAATGTGCGCGAGCTGGAAAACGTAATGCAGCGCGCCATCATCCTTGCCCCCGGCAATACCGTGCGCTGCCAGGATCTGAGCCTGAGCGTACCGGAGGAGGAGGCCGTCGCGGTCTTCGAAGATGTGGTGAACATCGGCGACTACCAGGCTTCCAGCACCTTCGAGCGCCAGCTTCAGGATTACAAGGTGCGTCTGGCCGTCTCTGCCGTACGCGAGAATAACGGAAACAAGACCGTTGCTGCGCGACGGCTGGGCATCTCACGCGCATATCTGCACCGTCTTATCCGGCTTTCCGAAACCAGCTCCGCGCTGATCGAGCAAAGCCTGAGCCAAACCGCAACCGCATAGCGCAACCATCGGCACGAAGAGAATGCCTGGGGCACGAGTCCCCCGGGCATTTTTCTTTTCCGGCTGCGTCTCCCCGGTCGAATTATCCGCTCCAGTGACTTAAGTCCCTGAACTCCCCTCCAGCCCCTCCTATCTTTAGCTCAGCAATCATCCAGAGTTATCCGGCGTGATGCAGCGCTGGCGTCCTCGCGCTGACGCCGGGAGGAGGGCTCCATGACTTTCAGAGATTTTCGGAAGGTAGCAACACTGCTTCCCACATTTGCGATGCTGGCCCTGACGTGGCTCTTCGGGGCAGGCAGCAAATCCGTGTTGGCCGAGAGCCAGAGCGCCAGCAGCGGCGCTAAAGCTGCTGATATCGTTCGCGACCCAGCCGATCTGCCGGGACCGATCGGCAATCGCGCACCCGCAGTGGTGCGGGTCGCGCTCACGACCAAGGAACTGGTAGGCGTCCTCGATCCCGCCAGCGGCACGACTTACCGCTACTGGACCTTCGACGGCAAAGTGCCCGGGCCGTTCATTCGCGTTCGCCAGGGAGACACAGTTGAGATCACGCTCAAGAATCCCAGCGACAGCCAGATGGTCCACTCGATCGACTTGCATGCGGCCATCGGGCCGGGCGGCGGCGCGGCCCTGACCCAGGTTCCGCCGGGCCAGTCCAGGACCCTCACCTTCCAGGCCAATCATCCGGGGCTCTTCGTCTATCACTGCGGCAGCCCCATGATCGCAGAGCACATCGCCAACGGCATGTACGGCATGATTCTCGTGGAGCCGCCGGGCGGACTGCCCCGCGTGGATCACGAGTACTACCTGATGCAGGGCGAACTTTATACGACCGCTCCCAAAGGCAAAGCTGGGCTACAGCAGTTCAGTCCCGCGAATCTGATGAGCGAAAACGCGCAGTACTACGTTTTCAACGGCGCAGTTGGCTCAATCACCAAGGAATACCCGCTTCAGGCCAAAGAGGGCGAGACCGTTCGAATCTTCGCCGGCAATGCGGGGCCGAACGCCACAGCCTCTTTCCACATGGTGGGCGAGATCTTCACCCGTTACTACCAGTTCGGCAGCCTCGCTACGCCGCCCATGCAGGACATACAGACGGTGAGCGTGCCGCCCGGAGATGCAGCGATCTTTGAACTCAACGCCAGAGTACCTGGACAGTTTGCTTTCATGGATCACGCCATCTCCAGAATGGAGAAGGGCGACGTGGCTTACCTGGAGGTGAGCGGAGCGCCCAACACGGCCCTGATGCATGCGGGCCCGGCAGTGGCGGCTCCCGCCGAGCAGCAGATCAGCGGCGTCACGACAGCCGATCAGGATGAGATCGACCACATCAAGGAATCTTCCGCCAATCTTGCGGCACCAGCGATGGCGATGAACATGGCGCAGGAAATGCCCAGCGCTCCCCCGCCCTTCAGCCTGAAGACGCTCGGCGGAGTCATTGGCTGCCTGACAATTCAGCCCGACGGCAAGGTCCTGCTGAAGGTTTTTGATTCGCGGAAGGTATACCGGCTGGAGGCGCAGCCGATCCTGTTTACCGAGAACGCCGGCCGCCTGGTTCACGTGACCGGCCACTTCGGCAGCGTTCTTCCCGTGGAAGACCCGCGCCTGCCCAGCTACGTGGTCGATACGGTGCAGACAGTCGAGCCCAACTGCTCCGCCAGGACAACGCTCGCCGACGTGGAGAAGGCCCTGGCTCCGCCCCCGGCACCGGTTGGAGCAGTGGTCGTGATGGGCGAAATGTCGTTCAATCCCTCCACCGTCACCATCAATCAGGGCGAACAGGTGATTTGGAAGAACTCCTCCTCGTACTTTCACAACGTGGTGGATGATCCCACCCGGGCGCAGGTCAAAACGGACGTCAGTTCTCCTTCCGGCAGCACTCTGTTTGCCTCGGCGCTTCTCCAGCCGGGCACGAGCTTCTATCATGTCTTCGACAAGCCGGGCGTCTATCACTACGTGTGCGTCGTGCATGAGGCTGGCGGAATGCGGGGCACTGTAATTGTGAAGCCATCGCCGCTGATGGCCTCCAGCAAGAAGTGAGCGAAAGCGGCAATCGTCAACTGCGAAACAGACGACCACCGCCACAAGAACTTCCACGGCGGTGGTCGTCATTCCAATTCGCTTGGTTCTGACGGCGTGGTTCTGGAGACCTGCGCGACAGCAGCTCAGGAAACCGGCGTCCCCCAATCCAGCATCGGCGGCAGAAGGAGATTGCTGGAAGACAGCCTAGGTGTGGCGATTGTAGGGGGCGGGACCGGTCATGACCATGCCGCTCTTCTGCCGGCCGTGGATGTACCAGCAGAACCAGCCGCTCTCGTGGGCGGGGGCTTGATCGGGCGTGGTCAGGTCGCAATAGACCACATTCCCATAGAGGAAGATCTTCTCCTCCCATTTTTCAATGCGCTCCATCCGCTCGGCAGTCTCGCAGACCCGCTTTACGTCCATGCGGCTGAACGAGGCGATCTCGGCCGTTTCGCCGGGCAGCAGAATCATGGGATCGGCGGGCGCAACGGGAGCATCTTTGTAGGAGGGTGCGGCCGGCAAATGAGCTTCGTCCACGGTGACTGCCACCTGCTCCACGAGCGATAGAATCCGGGCCGGGCTGCGGCCGCGATTGGTGGCCACAACGGCAAAGCCGTTCTCGATGTCTTGGGCAGGGCGTACACTCATCAGGATCCAGGGCCGCTCCGCGCGAACGATGGACTGCACCTGATCGAACACGGCGCTGGCGTTTCGGGCCGCGGCCTCGGCGGCGTCTTCGCTGGCCTGCGCCTGACGCTCGATCTTGCGCAGCAGCGAAATGCCCATCATGATCCCGATGTAGGCAAACACCACCAGCAGCAGGTTGGCACCCCAGCTCACCCGCTGCTGCCAGGTCCAGGGAGCGGGCGCGGGCGCCGGGGTGGCGATCGTGATGTGCTGCGGCTGGAGTTGGCTTCCGCCGCTTTCGCCGTCCCCAGGGTTGGGAGAAGCCGCGGCCGGTGCGCTGCCTCCCGGAAGGCCCGTCGGGGCGCCCGGCGCGGGAACAACCTGACCAGGAGGCTGTGGGGCAGGCGAAGCGCTGCCCGTCTGTGCAAAGAAGCTGGCACAAAAGGGCGCGACAAAGAGCAGCAAGGCCAGGAGCAGCGCCTTTTTCCGGATCATGGCGCCACTCTACCACAGGGATCCGGAACGCACAGGTAACAAACCGGGAACCGCCCGGGTGCGCTCCGCTCCTGAGCCGCTAGCTTTTCCCGATTCCAGGAGTCCATGTTTTTGGAGAATTTCACTTTCTTTATAATTAAAGGCTACGGGGGAATATCTGTGGGCATGTGCTCCTTGTTGCTGCTGTTGCGTTCCCAGCGTCGGAACCGTCTGGCAAAGCCGGTTTTGGCGCTAATTTTGTGCGGTTTGTGGGCCGTCGGCCTGCGGGCACAGGAGAAGTGGAGCCCCGTAGGCCCCCCCGGAGGCGACGCGCGCGCCTTGGCCGCGGTGCCGGGCGATCCCAGCCACCTCTATCTTGGGACGACCAACAGTTGGCTCTATGAATCGAACGCCTCCGGCGCAAGCTGGCATCGTTTGGCCAGAATGCAAGGATCCAACGCTTACGTCCTGGACCATATCCTCGTGAATCCCGACTCGCCGACCACCCTTTACGTAGCGGCATGGCAGGCCGACAACCCGCAGGGCGGCGGCCTCTGGATCAGCCACGACGCTGGGCGAACATGGCAGGAGTCGGCGGGGCTGCATGGACAGTCGATCCTTGCCTTTGCACAGGCTCCCTCCAATCCCCATATATTGTTCGCGGGCACCTTGCGGGGAGTCTTCCGCTCCGACGACAGCGGCGTCACCTGGACCCAGATCAGTCCGCCGGACAGCCACGAGATTCACGAGATCGAATCCCTGGCCATCGATCCCAACAATCCCGACGTCGTTTACGCCGGCACCTGGCACCTGCCCTGGAAGACCACGAATGGCGGCCGGAGCTGGAGCAACATCAAGCGCGGCTTGATCGTAGACTCCGACGTCTTCTCGATCATCATCGATCCTCAGCGCACCAAAACCGTCTATCTCAGCGCATGCAGCGGTATCTATAAGAGCGAGACCGCCGGCGCCCTCTTCCACAAGATCCAGGGAATTCCCAATTCCGCGCGCCGCACGCGGGTACTGCGGCAGGACCCGACCAATCCGCAGGTGGTTTACGCCGGCACTACCGAGGGCCTCTATAAGACGATGGATGGCGGCCGCACCTTCCGGCGCATGACCGCCGCGGACGTGATCGTCAACGATGTATTTGTCGATCCGCGCAATCCGCAGCATGTGCTCCTGGCCACCGATCGCGGCGGCGTCCTAGCCAGCAATGACGGCGGCGAGACGTTCGCGCAGTCCAACACTGGCATCAGCGAGCGCAAAGTGGAGGCACTGCTGGTGGACCGGACCGATCCGCAGCGGATCTACGTCGGCGTCGTCAACGATAAGAACTACGGCGGCGTCTTCGTCTCCAGCAACGGCGGACGCACCTGGGCTCAGCAAGCCAGCGGTCTGGATGGTCGCGACGTCTACGTGCTGGCCCAGACCAGCGACGGCAATCTCGTGGCTGGAACCAACGCGGGCATCTTCGAATTGAATCGCAGCGCGGACCCGCCGGTGTGGGAAGCCCGCAACGAGATCGCCAACACGATTACCCGCACGGTGACCGAAACCCACTTCCACACGCGCGTCAACGTGGAAAAGCGAACCAAGGCGCCCACGGTAGAACTCGATGGCCGGGTGATGGCGCTGGATGTAAGCGGCGACGTGTGGGTAGCTTCCACCAGCTACGGGCTCCTGACAAGCCACGATAAGGGCGCAACCTGGCAGGGCGGCCCCGTGATGGGCGCGAGCGATTACGATTCCGTTACCCATCTGGGGAAGCTGGTAGCAGCCGCGCGACCGAACGGGGTCGTGCTCTCCGAGGACAGCGGCCTCACCTGGTGGCCGATGGGATTGCCGAAGATGCTGACCCGTATCCGCCGCATAGCCTTTGCGCAGGACGGCACTCTCTGGCTCGGCGCGCGGGAAGGCGTGTACTTCAGTCGCGACAAGGGCAAGACCTGGATGTGGGTGGATCGGCTTCCCTTTCGCGATGTGGACGATCTGGTTGTGGATGCCGCTACCAAGCGGGTCCTGGTCAGTTCGCGGAACAGCGACCAGATCTTCGCCATCGATCCCAAGACGCTGACCTGGAATTGGTATCAGACCGGATACCCGGTCGCGCTGATCCGCGCAGCCGGTGGGCGCATGGTGGCGGCATCGGTCCACCACGGCGTGCTGCTGGAGCCGGGTCCGACGGGCGAAAAGCTGGCGCAGACCGGCAGCGTGCCCGCCGCGCAGTAGCCACATCGAAGAGAATAGAAGAGGGTCCGCGGGTGCGCGGGCGTGAAGGAGGCCAGAGGCCGATGAGCGCAGAGACGTTGGAATTCCCGAAGAACGACGCAAAAACAGCGGCCTTCCGCACCTACGATGCCCGCCTGGAGCCGATCGCCGCCAAGGTACTGGCCGGAGAACGGCTCAGCGAAACCGATGGCGTTACTCTGTACGGCTCCCCGGACGTGCTGGCGGTAGGCTGGCTGGCCAACTACGTCCGCGAGAAGATGCACGGCGACGTCACTTACTTCAACGTGAACCGCCACATTAATCCCACCAATGTCTGTGTGGCGGCCTGCAAACTGTGCGCCTTCGGGCGCAAGAAGGGCGACCCCGCCGGCTACACCATGGCGCTCGATGAAGCTTGGCAGACGGCCGCCTCGGGCTACTCGGAGGCAGTGACGGAGTTTCACATTGTTGGCGGCCTCCACCCCGACCTGCCGCTAGAGTTCTTCCTCGACCTGGTGCGCGGCCTCAAAGAGCGCTTCCCCAAGGTGCACATTAAGGCGTTCACGATGGTAGAGATCGCCTTCCTGGCGCGGCGCGCCAAGCTCACCATCGATCAAACACTGGTGAAGCTGCGCGAGGCAGGCGTGGATTCCATGCCCGGCGGCGGCGCGGAGATCTTCGCCCCGCGCGTGCGTTCCATCATCTGCGATCACAAGATCGACGGCAGCGAATGGCTGGAGACGGCGCGGCTCGCACACCAGCACGGCTTCAAATCCAACGCCACCATGCTCTACGGCCACATCGAAAACGATGCCGATCGCGTGGACCATCTGGTGAAGTTGCGCGCGCTCCAGGACGATACCGGCGGATTCCAGACCTTCATCCCGCTCGCCTTCCACCCCGAGAACACGCCCCTCGATCATCTCCCGGTGACCACCGGACTGACGGACATCCGGCAGATCGCCGTCAGCCGTCTGATGCTCGATAATTTCCCGCACATCAAAGCCTATTGGCAGATGATGACGCCGAAGATTGCCCAGATCGCGCTGCGCTTCGGCGCGGATGATCTGGACGGCACGGTGATCGAGGAGAAAATCTATCACGACGCCGGCGCAACCACTCCTCAGGGCATGACCCGCAAAGAGCTGTGCCGGCTGATCACTGAGGCCGGACGCGTCCCGGTAGAGCGTGACACCCTCTACCATCCTGTGACGCGCACCGAGGACAGCTTCACCATTGCAGTGTAGGAAAGCTCTGGCGACCGCACGCGGCACAGCTAATTGTCTTCACCGCCCTGAACTTGCGCATGCAACAGCCGCAGTTCTGCGGCGAGCGTGCGGCATTGCCATCTCTGAACAAAAAATGACGCAGATGTAATCTACCTGCGCGTTTACATAGCATCAAAACTGAGTGGTATACACTGGTTTCTATCGGAGCTCCTCTGAAGAGCTCCTCCCCTGCTAGATCTCTGGTCTACCCGAACCAAGCGGCCCGTGTTCTTCCCCTTGCAGCAAAAGAACGGTGCAAGCCTTAAGAGACGTCAATTCAGATCGTCAAAGTCGGTAAGTTGGAGCCAGTCAGCTAGATGAATCCAGCACAAACGCAAGTCCTGCGCCTTGAGCGTGGCGCAGAGCGGCTGAAACAATTTCGTATGGCTGCTTCTCTTCATAGCCATACACACTATTCGCACGAAAATCTTGAAGCCCTGCCCGAGCAAGCGAAGAAGTTTCCGATTGTTGGCAAGATCGTGCAGTCGGAGTTGGAGCGATACACCCGCGGGTGCGGCAGGAAAATCGACTTTCGAAAAACCTATTGGACTCCCCCCGTATCTCCTAAACTCGTGCTGGAATCGGAGACCCGCCAGATTGAGCAGTTGGGTTTGCCTGCGGTGGTTTCGATTACCGACCACGACAGCATTGCGGCCGGCTTGTCGCTCCAGTCAACGGCAGCTTCGGTTCCGGTCTCCGTCGAATGGACGATTCCCTTCCGTGGCGATCACCTGCACATGGGCGTTCACCACCTGCCGGCTGATCGGGCGCGCCAGATCATGGAAGACCTGGCTGCCTTCACCACCTCTCCGGACGAGAGCCGCCTCGGCGACCTCCTGGATTTTCTCAACGCATTCGAGGACACCCTGCTGGTCTTGAACCATCCCTGCTGGGATGTGACCAGGGTGGGTCCAGCCGAACATGCGAACGCAGTCCGCGACCTTCTCCAGGAACACGGAGAGCGGATTCACGCACTGGAGATCAACGGTCTTAGGGGATGGAGCGAAAACTGCAACGCTTTGCGCATGGCAAAAGACTATGACATGCCCATCGTGGCTGGCGGCGATCGCCATGGCCGCCGTCCCAATACGATGCTCAATCTGAGCCATGCCGCAAGCTGGCAGGAATTTGTCACGGACGTGCGCGTCTGGCGTCGCAATCATGTGCTGATTTTGCCTTCTTATGAAGAGCCTCTGGCATTGCGGCAGATGGAGATTGTCGCCGACGCCTTGCGCTATTACCCGGATTATCCTTACGGCCAGCGCAGCTTTAGAGGCCGCACTTACCTGGACATGGATGGCTACAGCTGCCACCCGCTCTCTTTCTACTGGGAACGGGGCGAGCCACTCTGGCTCCAGCTTGTTCTCTGTATCTTTGTGGCGCTGGGCAGTAGCGGCTTTCGCCCGCTCCTTCGACACACACTGTTTCGCCAGGGAGAAAAAGATCTGATGGTTTCCTCAATCAACGATTACGCTGAGCTCGGCGCGAGCATGCAGAAGGCAGGTCCCAATTCATGAGAGTTCTTGTTATCGGTGGCGATGGTTATTGCGGCTGGGCCACTGCGTTGCACTTGTCGGAACGCGGCTATGAGGTCGGCATTGCGGACAGCTTGGTCCGTCGCCACTGGGATATGAGCATCGGCGTGGAGACGCTCACCCCGATCGCACCCATTGGGCGTCGCATCGAGCGTTGGGAACAACTCACCGGGAAAAAGATCGATCTCTATCTCGGCGACATCACGGACTACCCTTTCCTGGAAAGCACACTTCAGCGCTTTGCGCCGGATGCAATCGTGCACTTTGGAGAACAGCGGTCTGCGCCCTTCTCCATGATCGACCGTCAGCACGCCGTGCTCACGCAGGTCAATAACGTGGTGGGCACGCTCAATCTGCTCTACGCCATGCACGACCACTGCCCGAACTGTCACCTGGTCAAACTGGGCACCATGGGCGAGTACGGCACTCCCAACATCGATATCGAAGAGGGCTACATCACGATCCAGCACAACGGGCGCGAAGACCGTCTTCCCTTCCCCAAGCAGCCAGGTTCGTTCTATCACCTGAGCAAAGTGCACGACAGCCACAACATCCACTTCGCCTGCCGGATCTGGGGCCTGCGCGCCACCGATCTGAACCAGGGCGTAGTCTACGGCGTCTCCACTCCAGAGACGGATCGCGACGAGCTCTTCATCAATCGCTTCGATTATGACGGCATCTTCGGCACCGCGCTGAATCGCTTTTGCGTGCAGGCCGCCATCGGCCATCCCCTCACCGTCTACGGCACGGGCGGCCAGACGCGCGGCTTCCTCGAT
>DAIDLI010000008.1 GCA_027449545.1 Acidobacteriaceae bacterium
ACCATCACCATGCGCCAGTTGCCGCCGGGCCGCTATGCAGTCGTCCTGGCCGATGCGACAGGCTCCAAGCTCGCCGGCCAACTGGGCCTGGTGCTGGCCTGGGACAACGCGGCTCCGGGATGGAAGCTGGCGGGGCTCTCCGCCCACCAGGGCGAGTTCGACGGCCACGATGGCGTCTGGTACTGGACCCGCGCGCGCGCGCTCGCCCACGGCGATCCCTGGAGCGCCTGGTACAGCTACGATGTGGCGCGCTACCTGCTCATTCCCGTCGATTTTCTGGTCTCACCGAACCTGCAAAAGCTCAATCAGGAGCAGGAACAGATTCAGCCCTCTCCGCTGAAGGAGTTCCCGCTCAGCCTGCTCCAGGGCAATCGCACCTGGAAGGTGGATGGCGTCTACCTCGATCCCTCGCTGCACGAACCCGATCTCGCGGTGCTGTATGAGTCGACCGGCGTGACCGACCCGGCGGCGCTGCGCACCGAGGCGACCAGCGTGATGAGCGCCTTTCTGAAGGCACAGCCAGGCATCCGCGCCAACTTCCACGGCCTTTGGGCGGTAGCGGTGAGCAACGGCAAGCGCAATCCGGTCATGGAACTGCCGATGAGCCAGATTCCGTAAGGACAGCCCGGCACGGGAAAAGACTCCCGGCTGTTGGTCAAAGCAAGAGAGGCAAGGCAAGAATGTCAGCAATCATCGATCTTCGTTCCGATACAGTGACCCGCCCCAGCGAAATTATGCGCGCCGCGATGGCCGCGGCCGAGGTGGGCGACGACGTTTATGGCGAAGACCCCACGGTCAACCTGCTGGAGAAGCGCGCGGCAGAAATCTTCGGCCGCGAGGCAGCGCTGTTTGTGCCCACCGGCACCATGGGAAACCAGATCGCCATCAAGCTCCACACCCAGCCCGGCCAGGAGGTGATTGCCGAAGCGCGTGCGCACATCCTGGACTGGGAGATGGCGACCACAGCGGCCTTCTCAGGCTGCCTGATCCGTGCGGTGCCCACCGGCAACGGCATCCTCACCTGGAAGCAGATTGAGCCGGTCATCTATGCCAAGGGCCCGTTTCGCGCCTCGACGGGGCTGATCGAGATCGAGAACACGCATAACCTCGCCGGCGGCCGCTGCTCGCCTCTGGAGACTTTGGAAGAGATTTGGGCTGGCGCAAAAGAGCGGGCGCTTCCCGTGCATTGCGACGGCGCGCGTATCTTCAACGCCGCGGCGGCGCTGGGCGTGGAGGTGAAGGTGCTGACGCGCGGCTTCGATACCGTGATGTTCTGCCTGTCCAAGGGATTGGGCGCGCCGGTGGGTTCAATGCTGGTAGGCTCGGCGGAGCTGATGGCGCGCGCGCGCCTCTATCGCAAGGCGCTGGGGGGCGGCATGCGCCAGGCCGGGGTGCTCGCGGCGGCCGGGCTTATCGCGTTGGAGGAGGGTCCGAAGCGGCTGCACGATGACCATGCCAACGCACGCCTGCTGGCCGAGGCGCTGGCAAACATCGAGGGCGTCGCCATCGATCCCGACACCGTTGAGACCAATATCGTGATCTTCCGGCTCACCAACGGCGTCAGTGCGCCGGAGCTGGCCGCGCGGCTGAAGGAGCGCGGTGTGCTGGTCAGCGCCTTCGGCCCGGATGCGATCCGCCTGGTCACCCACCTGGACGTGAGCCGCGGCAACTGCGTCGATGCAGCCGACGCATTGACGGAAGAGATCGAAACAGCGGTAGCGGCCCGGTAGGCGATCTCTTCCTGGTCTGAAGAGTGCCCCATCCTGCGCCTCTTTTCTGGCGAAGCGTGGGCGGATATGAACCTCGACTCTAGGACCGGCTAAGTACAGATGTACTGCTGACTTCGTGCTTACCTACCCTTCGCGCGATGAGACTGCGCAAAGGATGTGGTGCCCTCCGTTGTGGAATCATCCGCCTCCCACTCCTCGCTTTCAGGCGGCCGTGCACAGCCGTTATGCTGAGTGCATGCGACTTCCCAGTCTGAAGGAGATTCGCGCCGCGCAGGAGATTGTGTACCGGCACATGCGGCCGACGCCGCAGTATGCCTGGCCGCTGCTGTGTCAGCGGCTGGGAACAGAGACCTGGGTCAAGCACGAGAATCACGCGCCCACCGGGGCCTTCAAGATACGCGGCGCTCTCGTCTATCTGGATTGGCTGACGGCAAGCCGGCCGGGAATCGTGGGGGTGGTGGCCGCGACGCGCGGCAATCACGGGCAGGGCGTGGCCATGGCGGCGAAGGCCTTCGGTCTGAAAGCGAAGATCGTGGCGCCGTGCGGCAACAGCGTGGAGAAGAACCGCGCCATGTGCGCCCAGGGCGCGGAGCTGATCGAGTATGGCCACGATTTTCAGGCGGCGCTCGACCATGCGCGGACCATCGCGGCGGAGGAGGGGCTGGCGCTGGTGGAATCGTTCCACGAGCGGCTGGTGATGGGCACGGCCACGTACGCGACTGAGTTTTTCGAAGCCGTGCCGGAGCTGGATGCGGTGTATGTGCCGATCGGGCTGGGCTCGTCCATCTGCGGGATGGCGGCGGCGCGCAACGCGCTGGGACGCAAGACCGCGATTATTGGGGTCGCGGCCGCCGCGTCGCCGGCGTACGCCAGAAGCTTTCGGGAGCGGCGGGTAGTGGAGGCGCCGGCACAGTCGCAGATCGCCGACGGGCTGGCCTGCCGCGTGCCGAATCAAGACTCGCTCGCGATCATCCTCGCCGAGGTGGAGCGCGTGGTCGAAGTCTCGGAGGCGGAGATCCGGCAGGCCATGCGCGCTTATTACGAAGACACGCACAATCTTGCCGAGGGCGCGGGCGCGGCGGCACGGGCCGGTGCGCTCCGCGAGCGGGATGCGCTGCGCGGCCGGCGCATCGGGGTGATTCTTAGCGGCGGCAACGTCGATCGGGTCATCTACGCAGGCGTGCTGAACGAATCCTTGAGCGAGGCGAGAATATCTTGAGCAAGCCGCACGAGAACCTGACGCCGATGAAGCACAGCGCGCAGAACCGCTGCTTTGGCTGCGGGCCGGCGAATGCCGGCGGGCTGCGGCTGGAGTTTTCTCTGACCGAGGATCACAGCGTCGTCTGCCAGACCGAGGTGACGCACGACTTTGAAGGCCATCCCGGCTACCTGCACGGGGGCATCATCGCCACACTGCTGGATGAGGCGATGAGCAAGTCGGTGCGGGCGCGCGGGGTGAATGCCATGACGCGGCACATGGAGGTGGAGTACCTGCGGCCGGTGCCGTCGGGCTCGGCGTTGCGCATCGAGGGCCGGGTCACGCGCAACGAGGGCCGCAAGCACTGGAGCGAGGCGCGACTTCTGAACAGCCATGGCGCCGTGCTGGCGCAAAGCCATGGTCTGTTCATCGAAGTACCGGTGCGGCGCGAAGAGCACTGAGCGCGCCCGCAATTGGCTAGTGGACCATGTTGATGGTGTCCTGGGTGACGGTATCGAAGGTGGTCACCGACTTGGCGTTGGCCTCGAAGGCACGCTGCGCGATGATCAGGTTGGAGAATTCGCTGGAGATGTTGACGTTGGAGGCTTCGAGCGCGCCGCCCTGGATCTTGGCCAGTCCATTGGCTCCTGAGGTAGCGATGGAGGCGGTTCCGCTGGCCGCGGTGGTGCCGTAGTTGCCGTCTCCCAGCAGTTGCAGTCCCTGCTCGTTGGGCACATCGGCCAGGGCAAGCTGACCGACATTCTGGCTCTTGCCGTTGGAGTAGGAGGCGGTGACGGTGCCATCGGCGCCGATGCTGAAGTCCTTGTATTGGCCGCTGGCGTAGCCATCCTGCAACGTCCCGGAGACCGCCGAGGTGGTGGCCACTTGGCTGATGTTGGGCGTGCCGTCAGAGCCGAGCAGATTCCATTGCAGATTGCTCAGGTCCGCGGCTCCGTCCGCCAGGCCGGAGAAGGTAAACGGAATACTGCCGGCCGTGGAGCTCAGGGTAATGATCGATCCGCCGGTGGGGGTCGCCGAGACGAGATTGCCGCTGCTGTCGAAGCTCAAATTCCCGGTGCTGGCCGCCGGCGGCGTGCCGGCGTAGTCGGAGGCAGGCAGCGAGATGGAGTAGTTCCAAGTGTTGGGCTGCGCTGCAGTGGAAGCCTGGGTGAAGGTGATGTTGACGGTGTGCGCCTCGCCGAGGGAGTCGTAGAGGGTGACCTGGGCCGGGAACGAAGTGCCCGCGGGCGCGGATGCGTCCAGATTCGCGGTCATGGCGATGCTGGTGGTTGCACGCGGCGCCTGCACCTGGCCGATGGGAATATTCAGCGCCGTCAGCGGCGCGTTGGTGTTCACCACGCCGTTCACCGCCGGATACCCCATCACGTTCAGACCGGCGGCGGTGACCAAATTGCCGTCCGAGTCGATGGAGAAGTTGCCGGCACGGGTGTACTCATAGCCGCCCCCGCCGTTGGAGACCACAAAGAATCCGTTGCCGTTGAGGGCCACATCGGAGGCGTTGCCGGTGGAGTTGATGGAACCCTGGGTGAATGCAATCTGGTTGGCGGCCACTTTGACGCCGGCGCCCACGGCCACCGGATCGCCCGCCCCGCTGGTTCCAATCTCCTGGTAGAAGAGATCGGAGAAGCTGGTGGACTGCGCCTTGAAGGCGGTGGTGTTCATGTTGGCCAGATTGTTGGCGATGGTGTTCAGGGCCGTTGAGTCAGCCTTCAGGCCCGTTAGCGGAATGGAAAAACTCGCCATGACGCATCTCCTCGTGTGGACTGTTTGGGACGGCGCGAACCAGCAGAAGACTTTGGCTCTACGGGTGGCTTGAGAACGGGACGGCAGCATGCACCGGCTGGCTGCCATCGAGGGCATGGGCGACGCGCAGCGCGGACGGGCTTGCGGCCGGCGCGCTGAGATTGCCGAAGACGTGCGGCGCAGCCGACGGAACTGAGCCGGGAAGAATCGACGCGCTGGGATGCAGCGGCGCGGCGATCGGCGCAGCGGCGGCAGAAGAGGACGGGGGCGCGGGAGCCGCGACACGCGCGGCCGTCTGCGCGGATGACGTCGTGGCGCCCTGGGCCGGGCCCAGGGCCGTGGTCAGAGTCTGGTTGATGCCGATGAGCTGTTCCAGGCTGTTCACCTGGACGAGCTGGTTGATGTACTCGTTGGGGTCCGTATTGGCGGTGGGATCCTGATTCTGCATCTCCGTCACCAGCAGAGTGAGAAAGTCGTTGGCGGAGATGGTGGCCGAGGAATTGCCCGCATTGCCCGAGCCATCGTCTGTCTGCGATGACGCAGCCATGGGAACGGACCTTCCCGCCAGGGTTTGCGGCGCGTGGCCGTGATTCAGAATCGCTGTTGCTGCCGACATTCTGCTTCCTCCCTTTCCACTGCGCGTTCCCTGCTTTCTCCGCAGCCTGTTCTGCTCCATTCGCTGCTCATGCCATCACCGAGATGGTGACGCCGGCGGGCAGCGGAGGGACGAAGATGTTGTGCTCCGTGGACGACGCCACGGCAACCGCTCCAGGACGGTGCAGCAAGGTTGCGCCACTGCCTGTGCGCGCGCCCGTCTCTGCCTGCCCCTGCTGCGGATCCCGCTGCTGCGCTCCGCCGGAGCCTGACGCATCGGTCTGCAAAAGGAGCGTCTCCACCGGCAGATGACGATCGGAGAGGTGCAGGTTGAGCCCCGCCATATGGGCGCCGAGCACCTGCACGGCCTGCGCGGACTCGGGTGTAATGACGGCATGAATGCCGCCCCCGGAGTTCTCGGCGCGTACGCCGACCCAGCCCAGCGCCGGGTCCTGAAAACCGGCCTCGGCACGCTGTGCGCCGGCATGGAGCCACACGGGCTGCCCGGCCCGAGGCTGCGCATCGAGAGCGGCAAAGGTGCCGGCAGGTTGTCCTGCCCCGGCATGGCCCGCTGCGGGGTGCTCGGCAGGCTGCGCGCCGAGTGCTGCGTGAGGCATGGATGCCGCGCCCAGCAGCGGAGACCCGACGCCATGGAGCGATACCATGGAGGCCGGTCCCATGGGCGGGTGCATTGCCGCCGCTGGCGAGAGCGCGGGAAGTGATTTGGCCTTGGGTTCCGCGGCC
>DAIDLI010000009.1 GCA_027449545.1 Acidobacteriaceae bacterium
CAGCGCCGTGTCCGGACATACTGAGATGCACTCCATACACTGCGTGCAGTTCTCGGGGATGTAGAGCGGGGTCTCGCGGCGGGCGACGTACTTGGAGGCGGTGTCGCCGGTAGCCGCGGCCACCACGCCCATGGCGGAGAGCGGCGTGGCCGGCTGGTTGTAGCCGAAGTGGGAGCGGAACTCCGCGTCAAAGTTGTTGATCTGGGCGATCGGCGCGCGCGGCGCCTGCCCTTCCGGAGCCGGGGTGCTGCGCCGCATGCCGGGGACCGCGCCTGCGCCCACCTCGGCGAAGACCGGCTCCTGGTTGAGGATCGGCAGCAGCGCGTCGCCGCGCAGGCTGGAGCGGTCGGGCGCGGTCATCTCGCCCACCTTGATCTCCTTTACCCGCTCGAAGCCCTGGAGCATGACTTCCATGTTCGACTGCACGACGGCATCGCCGAACTTGCCGAACTTCTTCACGTACTGCTTGTGCACCACGTCGCGGAACTGCTCCTGCGAGATGCCGAACTCTCCGAGCAGCGAGCTGACCGCGAAGAAGGCGCCCAGGAAGGCGTTGCCCTGCATGCGCAGTTGCAGATCGCCGCGGTCGGTGGCCTTGCGGGCGATATCGAAGCCGGGCAGCGTGAAGACGCGAATCTTCTTGTCGATGATCTGCTTGCGCGCCCACAGCGGCAGGTTCTCCCAGGCATGCTCGCCGTCGACATCGGACTCCCACACCAGCGAGCCGCCCTCCTGAATGCCATCGAGCGGATTGGTGTGCGTGAAGGCCTTGGGATCGCAGCACAGGACGGTGGTCACGTGGCGCAGATCGCAGTTGGTGCGAATGCGCTCCTTGGCCGCCACCATGAAGTAGCTGGTGGGCGCGCCCTTCTTTTCCGAGCCGTACTTGGGATTGGCGCTGACGTGGATGACTTCCTTGGGATTGCCCAGCTCGTCCACCTGGTGGTCGCGCGCGAAGAGCAGGTCGTTCAAGTCGCCCAGAATGGCGCCCAGGTTTTTGCCGGTGGTGATGGCGCCCCATCCGCCCACGGAGTGGAAGCGCACCGCCACCGCGCCCTCGGGCAGCAGCGACGGGGTCTCGTCGGCGATGACGGCGTACGGATGGTCGATGCCCAGCACGAAGAAGTTGGCGTTGTCGGCTGCGGTCTTGCCGTCCTTGCGGGCGCGGCCGGCAGTGGCGTACTCAAAGGCGCCGATGATGTGCTCGGGGCGGAAGTCGCGCGAACCCAGGCCGTAGCTGCCGCCGAAGAAGCGCGGCACCTCGTTGAGGGTGACGGCGGGCAGGCCGGTGGTGCCCTGCACGGCCTTGGAGAAGGCGGTGCGGATGTCGCGGCCCATGGGGTTGTCGCCGGCCATCGCCTCGTCGGTGCGCTCCAGGATGATGACGTTCTTCTTGCCCTTGAGCGCAGCGATCACCGCGGCCTCGGGGAAGGGGCGAATCACGTTGAGGTGCACGGATCCGACCTTGACGCCGCGCGTGGCGCGCAGGTAATCGACAGCGGCCTCAATGTTCTCGGCAGCGGAGCCGAGCGAGACGAAGACGGTGTCGGCATCGTCGCACTTGTACTGCGTGACCAGACCGTAGTAGCGGCCGGTGAGCTCGCCGAACTGCCGGTAGGCGTCTTCCAGGAAGCCGAGGATGGGCTCGGTGAAGTTGTTGCGCCGCGCCACCACGCCCTGCATGTAGTGTTCCTGGTTCTGCACCGGCCCCATGAGCACGGGGTTGGTCAGATCCATCATCTTGGGCACGCGCCGGCGGGTGGGGCCGAAGAGCGTGCGCTGCGCCTCGGTGGGGCACTCGATGAGGTCGTCGGGAGCGCCCAGGTACTCGCGGATCAGCTCCGACTCGTGCTTATAGAAGGTGCGCTCCAGGTGCGTGGTCAGGAAGCCGTCCATGATGTTCATGCCCGGCGTGAGCGACAGCTCGGTGACGCGGCGCAGGATCAGCGCCTGGTCGGCGGCCTGCTGGGCGTCCTTGCCAAAGAGCATGATCCAGCCGGTGTCGAGCGCGCCGTAAACGTCGTCGTGGCCGCAGTGCACGTTGAGCGCGTGCTTGGTGAGGGCGCGGGCGCCCACCTCCAGCACCATGGTCGAGCCCTTACCGGGCGCATGGTAGTACTGCTCGACGCCGTAGACCACGCCCTGTCCGGAGGTGAAGTTGACCACGCGCTTGCCGCACACCGAGTGGGCGATGGCGCCGCCCTGGGCGGCATGCTCGCCCTCGGTCTCAATGGCCAGCGTGTTGCCGCCGAAGACGTTCAGGTGACCTTCGGCATAGGCCTGCTGAAAGAGCTCGCCGCCTTCGGTGGAAGGCGTGATGGGATAAAACACGCCGGCATCGGCGATGCGGGTCTCGGTGTAGTACGAGACGAGCTGATTGCCGTTGGCGGTAATGCGGATGCCTGGGAAACGAGCTGCTTTCTTCATAAATTCCTCTCTACGGACACGTGCAGTGTCGAGAACTTTGCAAGGTTCTTTGCGTCTGCTGGCAGGTCTGGCCGAAGTCGGCGTCCCCCGGATGGTGGTTGTCTGCCTGCTTGCCTGCAATGCGGGAGCAGGAAGCCCCAAGGGGAGGGTAGTTCCTATCCACTAGTATGCACTCATCAGCGGAGACGGCATCTCGTTTAGCGGTACGCTCATGGTAACTGTAAAGCCGCTGATTTGCAAGGAGTTAGAGGAAGAATACCAGACCCCAGTGGAACGCCCCGAGCCGGTGGGCAGCCCGGAGGCATGGACCGGGACGGCAGCTTGCAGCTCGCGCCGGTTCCGCTTTCTGCCCCAGCGCGGAGGGGTGAGCTACCATGAGGTACAGAGGCCGCTTTCGTCTATGTTTGTGGTGATATGGCAGTTCGAGGTCGCTGAGCACAACGTCGCAGGGTTTGAAGCCGCCTATGGGCCGGAGGGCTCCTGGGCCCAGCTCTTCCGCTCCTCGCCCGATTACCACGGGACCGAGCTGCTCCGCGACGCCTACGTGCCTGGCAGCTATCTGACTATCGATCGCTGGGCGAGCGAAGAGGCCTTCCGCGCCTTCCGCAAGGAGCGCGACAAGGAGTATGAGGCGCTGGACCGGGCCTGCGACGCGCTGACGGCGAAAGAGACACGGGTCGGGGCCTACACCGTCTAGGCGCGGCGTGCCGGGCATGGGAACAATACACCCGGCCAATGTCGCCTCAGAAGATGGAGGATCAAAACCCATGCGGCGTTCTCACGGATGGCTGGCGTTGGGCGGCTTTGTCGCAGCGGTCGCCGGAGCTGCCTGGTTCGGCTCTCGTTCTAGCCCGCGGGAGGGTTCGACGGCCCAATGGTATGCCAGCCTCGAAAAGCCTCCCTTCAATCCTCCCGATGCGGCGTTTCCGGTGGTCTGGACAGGGCTCTACACGCTGATTGCGATCTCGGGGTGGCGCGTCTGGCAGCGTCCCGATTCGCGAGCACGAACCAACGCCCTTCGCCTCTGGATCGCGCAGTTGCTTGCGAATGCCGCCTGGAGCCGGCTCTTCTTCGGCGAGCAGCTTCCAGCCTGGTCTCTGCTCGACATCCTGGCACTGGAATCTGCGGTGCTGGGCTACATTGCGGAGGCCCGCACGGTGGACAAGCGCGGAGCGCTTCTATTCGCCCCTTATGCGCTATGGGTGGCTTTCGCCGCTGTGCTCAATGCGGAGATCGTGCGCCGGAATCCGAAGGCCGCCGGCTGTTGAGCCGCCATCCCGGAGGCTGGAATAGCAGCCGGATCTCTGCGTGGGCGGGCGACTCGGGGCGTTGGAGCGGGCGTGTTGGAGGGGGCGCCAACTTTCTCCATCTTTTCGCCATTTTTCCCTGTTTTCCTCTGTCCCGTCCTGCTACAATCCCCTCGATATCCAATCTATGGCCCCCCGCCGTTTTCTGCCGTAAACACGCAAGAGGCGCAGGCCGAGCCATCATGAAATCA
>DAIDLI010000010.1 GCA_027449545.1 Acidobacteriaceae bacterium
CGATTCCTCACCGCCGATCGCGATCTTGTCCTGGTTGATGAGCTCGCCGATGTACTTGAAGCCGACCGGGGTTTCGTAGAGCTGGACCTTGTGGTGCTCGGCCAGCGCGTTCACCAGGTTGGTGGTGGCCACGCTCTTGGCGACGCCATTGCGCCAGCCGCGGGTCTCCACCAGGTAATCGAAGAGCAGGGCGATGATGTAGTTGGGCTGGATAAAGGCGCCGTCGCCGTCGACCACGCCGAAGCGGTCGGCGTCGCCGTCGGTGGCGATGGCCAGCGAGGCGCCGATCTGCTTCATCTTGTTTCTGGCGTCGCCGAGCAGGTGATCGTCGGGCTCGGGGGCATGTCCGCCGAAGAGCACGTCGCGGTAATCGTGGACGCACTCGACGGGCACGCCGGCCTCGCGCAGCAGGTCGGAGGTATAGCCGCGGCCGGCGCCCCAGAATGCGTCGTAGACCACTTTGATTTTGGAGTTGGCGATAGCCTTCAGATCGACGAGTTCGGCCAGGCGCTTGAGAAATGCCGGCTTGACGTCGGTGGTTTCGAAGGCCGCCTTCGGCGCCTGGAGCGGCGAGACGTTGGCCTCGGCGGCGTCGTTATCGAGAATGGCCGCCTCGATCTGTTGGGTGACCTCGGGGAGGGCCGGCGCGCCGTCGGGGGTGGAGAACTTGATGCCGTTGTACTCCGGCGGATTGTGGGAGGCGGTGAAGTTGATGGCGCCGGAGGTTTTGAGGGTGCGCACGGCGTGGGCGATGGCGGGGGTCGGCGCGGGCTCGGAGATCACGATGGGGGTGACGCCGCGGGAGACCAGCACCCGGGCAGCGGTGTCGACGAAGGTCTCGCCCAGAAAGCGGGGATCGCGGCCGACCAGCACGCGGTGCGGCCCCGGCTGGGAACTCACGTAATCGGCAATGCCGTCCACCGCGCGCCGGATGTTGAAGATCGTGAACTCATCGGCCACAATGGCCCTCCACCCCGAGGTGCCAAACTTGATCGCTGTCGTCATCGTTTCTCCGTTCATGAGCGGATTGCGTTTCCCGCCAAAAGAGTTATAACGCATTGGATGGCGAGCCGGGTTATGCCGCTCGCATGGAATGGAACGCGGCGCGCGGAGAATCAGGGAGCCGTGACCGCTTTTTCGAGGTGGGGCATGGGCTGAAGCTTCAGCGCACCTTCGATCAACTCCGCAGCGCGCCAGGGGCCGTCCATCTGGCGGATGGCGCGTTGCAGGTCCTGGGCTGCCGCGCGGTAGCGGCCATCCTCAAGGACCAGCCTGACCGCTGTGCGCAGCCGGGCTGGGGTGAGGCGGTGGCGGGAAAGCACCACCGCCGCGCCGCGCGCCTTGACTCGCGCCGCGACGCCGGGCTGGTCGTTGCCGAGCGGGATGGCGACCAGCGGCACTCCCTCGGAGAGGGACTCGAGCGCGGTGTTGATGCCGGCATGCGTGATGACCAGCGCGGCCCGCTTGATCAGTTCAAGCTGGGGCGCGTAGCGCACCACCAGCGGATCGCCCTTCAGGCTGCCCAGCTCCGTGGGGTCGAGGCCGCCGCCCAGGGCGATCACCAGTTGCGCATCCAAGCCGGCGCAGGCTGCGGCGATGGTTCTGAAGATCTCCAGCAGGCCGTTCTGGAAGGTGCCCAGCGAGGCGAAGATCAGGGGGCGCGCATCCAGGCGCTCCCAGGGGAAGTCGATGGCGGGGCGTTGCTGCGGGTCGACGAAGGGCGCGGTGTAGTGCAGGTCCCGCGGTTTTTCGCCGCGGAGCTGGAACTCCACGGCGGCGGGAAGCTGGGTGATCTGCGCAACGGGCGAAAGCCAGTCGGTGGGGCGGGCGTGGGCCTTCAATCCCCAGGCCACGCGCTGCCGATTCACCTCAACAAAGACCGCGGCGCCCATGCGCAGCAGCACGCGCATGGCGATGCGGTTGCGCAGGCGGCCCAGCGTGTCTTCGCGCGCGGCCCATCCGAACCAGAAGGGCGGAAAGCGATCGTCGTACACCAGCGGCGGCAGCAGGGCAATGGAGATCCAGGGCAGGCCCAGGAGATCGGCAACATTGCCGGAGAAGTCCGCCTCGTCGACCAGCAGCGCCTCCACGCCGGCCTCGCGGACGGCGCGCGGTCCGTCGCGCATTTCCATGCGGGCCAGGTTTCTGATGCGTTCGAGGGTGAAGCGCAGCGTCGCCAGGCCGGTCAGCCGGGAGATCTGATCGTCGAGTTTCCTGAGGGTTCCGAGCGGGTACTCGCCGACGCCGACGGAATGGAACTCGATGCCCGCGGCTCGCACCTGCGCCTCGGTGTCCGGGATGCCGAAGAGTACGACCTGATGGCCGCGCTTTTGCAGGGCGCGGGCGAGCGCCAGCATCGGATTGAGATGGCCGGTGGCCGGGAAGCAGAAGGCGCCTAGTCTAGCCATGGCTTACGTCAGTCGTGCCGGAGCGCGTCCACCGGCGAGAGCTGTCCGGCGCGCCAGGCGGGAAGGGCGCCGGCGATGAGACCGGCGAGCATGGCGATGCCTACGCCTTCGGCGACGAGCGACCAGTTGAGCGAGGCGGCAACCAGGCTGGCGGTCTGCGGCAACGCCGCGAGGGCGCGCAGGGCCACCCATCCTAAAACGGTGCCGAGCAAGCCTCCGCACAGCCCCAGCAACACCGCCTCCAACTCGATGTGGATGAGGATCTGCCAGCGCTTCCAGCCCAGGGCGCGGAGAATGCCGATCTCACGGGTGCGCTCGAAGACCGACATGGCCATGGTGTTGGCGATGCCCAGGATGCCGATGAGGAGGGCGAGGATGGAGGTGCCCCAGGCGGAGGCCTGGGCCAGCTTCACGAACTGATTGTTGCTGGCGCGCATGGCGGCGGGAACGGCGCGCACGCCGGGCAGCGCGGCTTCGATCTCAGCCTGCGCTCGGCGGGTGTATTCTTCGGGATCTTCACCGTGAGGCACCGGGCGCAGGCGCACGTCGATGGTGGAGACCTTTCCCTCCATGCCGCTGAGCTGCTGCAACTGGTCGAGCGGCATGACCACCGCGTCTGCCTCGAGGCTGGAGGCGGGGTGGTAGATGCCGGTGATGGTGAAGCGTGTGCCTTGCAGGTCGAGGGTGTCGCCTGGATTTTTCTTCAGATCTTCCGCGAGCAGATCGCCCAGCATGACTTCGCGCTGCCCGTTCTGGAACCGCCGCCCCGCCAGGAGATGGAGGGAGTTGAATTCAAAGGCATCGGCCTTCCAGCCGTAGACCAGCGCGTTGACGGTGGGGGTCACGTCCATCAGGTTAAAGATGGTGGGGGAGGCCTGCTCGACCACAGGCAGGCTCGCGATCTTGTTCACTGCCGATTCATCCAGGGTGGTGTTCAGGAACGTCCCCTGAATGACCGAGATGTTGGTTCCGGAGCTGGAGTAGATGCGCATCCACTGCTGTTCGAATGCACTGGAAAAACCTACCAACCCCACGAATGCACCCACGGCGACGCCGATGCCGCACAGCGTCAGCAGGGTTCTGAGCCGCCGGCACTGGAGGTTTTTGAAGACGAATCCTAGAAACGACAACGATTGGGTCATGAAATCAGAAGCCGTCTCCTTTGCCCGGGACCGGAAAGATGGCGACCGCGGAGGCGGCCTGGGCGGTTCGACGCGCCTTTTCAGGATAAGAGGTGCAACGAGGTCTCTCCAAATCGGCGCTGGGCCGACTCATCGCGGAACCACCGCTCGTCCCGGCTCCGCATAGCCGGTCATCTCCAGGTAACCCACGCCGTGTGTTGGGGATCCATCGTGAGTGCCGGCGATGTCGATGGCGCCTTCCCAGTAGCTGGGGCCGAAGCGGCCGGTCATCTCCTGCGCGCGCAGCGGGGTTGTGACCTCGAAGGCCAGGTGAAGCAGCGGAACCGAGACGTGCCAGCGCAGCGGGTAGGCTGCTTTGGTTGCGGGGCTGGTCCAGGTGTCTCCCGCAGGTGTCATGACGAAATCCCTGGCGGAGAGGAAGCGGCTCCGGCCCTGCGCGTCCACGTAGCTGCCCGAAGAGTAGGGATCGATGCTGCCGTCTTTGCGGCGCATGCGGTAGAGCATCAGCTCGGCGCCGTCGTCGAACTGCACGCTGAGCCAGTCCCAGCCGGACTCGTTCGGGGCCATGGAGCCGGTGAAGAACTCGTGATCCATCCACGAGGTTCCTTCCACCTGGTAGCTCCTGCCGGCGACCTCAATGGAGCCGCTGGTGAGCAGGCGCGTGCGCGAGTAGTAGTGCGAGGCATGGCCGAGGCCGGCAGCTTTCTGGCTGACGCCATTCTGCCCCTGGATCACCGGCGGCTTGGCAGGGAGCAGCTTCAGGCTGAAGGCGAAGTTGCGGCCGATTCCGCGCAGGTCCTCTTGCCGCGGGGTGATTGTTGCCTGCCAGTTGCCGTTCCAGATGGTTCCGGTGGCCGCGTCTACGCCGGCGAGGCCGGGACCGGCGCGGTTGAGCCGCTCTTGGTGATGAAAGCGGCCGGCGCCGATGTCGCTCAATGCCAGGTGGGCCATCCATACATCGTGCACGTACCAGGGATCGCTGCCGGGCGCGCGCGAGACGCCCTGGCGGAAGAAGGTCAGCTCGAAGCCGAAGCGGTGGCCGTCGGGCGCGCGGAGGTTGCCGGTGTAGTACCACCACTCCGTCTGGTAATTCTCATGATTGAAGTCGTCGCGCGGGAACTGGAACTGATAGCCGGGCAGCGCCTGCTGGTACTCCTGCGCCGAGGCGACCGCGGCCGCCAGGAGCAGGCAGGCAAAGATCCATGCGGAGAGCGATCGACGGGTTCCAGGCGGCCTATTCCTCATGGATCACCTCGATGGGATTCATGCGCACGGCCAGGCGCGCGGGATAGAGCCCGGCCAGAATGGTCGCTACGTACACGATGCCCATCGACCACGCCAGCACTGCGACCGGCCAGTGAAACTGGATGGTCCAGCCGAAGGACTGCTTGTTGATGACGAAGACAAGCACGAGCGAGAGCACAACGCCGAGCCCGAGCCCGACGGCGCTGGCGAGGAGGCCGATGAGGCCCGCTTCGAAGAGGATCAGGCGGCGAATCTGCGCGCCGGTTGCGCCGAGGAAACGCAGCACCCCGAACTCGCGCCGGCGGTCGATGATGATGGAAACCAGCGAGCCGGCGATGCCGCCCACGGCGACGAGGATGGAGATCGCTTCGAGCGCCCAGGTGATGGCGAAGGTCTGATCGAAGACGCGCATGCCCTGGCGGCGAATCTCGCGATTGGAGAAGGCCAGCACATTGTTGTTGCCGATGGCCTTCTGAATGGCGACGCGGGTCTCAGCGAGGTTCGCGCCCGGCGCGAGGTAGACGGCCAGGTTGCTGGGCGCTGGATTGGGCAGATAGCGCTGGAGGATATTCCAGTCGACCAGGATCAGGCCGGCCTCGTCTCCGTAGTCATAGAAGACGCCGAGCACGCGGAAGGTGACTTTTTGCACGCCGAGGGGCAGGGCGAGGCTCATGCCGGTTTTGACGTGATGCTTGTTAGCGAAGGGCTCGCTGACGACGGCGAAGTTGCCGGAGGGAAGTTGGCGCATGGGGTCCGCGTCCTGGGCGGTGGAGAGAAAGCGCAGGTTTTCCGGCACGGTGGGTGGATTTGCCTGTACAGCGGCGAGGGTTGCGGGCAGGCCCTGGTACTGGATGTCGTAGGCGCGCATCCGGCGCACCGCGGCGACGCCGGGGACGCGGGCAATGCGGTCCGCAATCTGCGGGGATATGGTGGGGTGCTGGTCGCCGCCGGCCCAGCTTGCCGGGCGCAGATAGAGATCGGCGGGCAGCTCGGTCTGCATCCAGGTGAGCACGGTTTCGCGGAAGCTGCCCACCATGATGCCCACCGAGGTCATCATGGCGACGGCGGTGGCGAGGGCGGCCACCAGCACCGAGGTGCGGCGCAGGGAGCCACCGAGGCTGCGCGAGGCCAGCAGACCTTCCATGCCGGCGAGCCTGCGCAGCGAGCCTGATCCAGCTTCCATTGCGAAGTGCACAACCAGCGGGGTGAGGAGTGCCGCCGACGCGACGAACAGCAGTGCGGAGAGATAGCCAAGGATCGGCTTGCCGCCGATCTCGGGGGCTTGCGCCGCCACTGCGCCACATAGGGCGAGGCCCAGAGCGGCCAGGGCGTCGCGCTTGCGCTCCACGCGGACCTCGTAGTCGCGGCGGCCGCGGGCCATGGCCTCTGTGGGCGGCACCAGGCTGGCTTCGCGGGCCGGGGCCAGCGCAGAGAGACACGAAACGGCCACGCCCACGACCAGGGCCAGGACCACCGAACCGGCGGTGAGGCTCAAGGGGCCGGGGCGGCTCGATACGTAAAGGGCATTGACGGTGGTCGAGAGCATGCGCACCGCGCCTGTGGCCAGGGCTCTGCCCAGCGGCAAGGCCAGCAGCGAGCCGAGCATGCCGAAGGCAGCCGCCTCCGCGAGGAACGCGAGCAGCACGGCGTTGCGGCTTGTGCCCAGCGCGCGTATGGTGCCGATCTCCGGACGGCGGCGCACTACGGAGACCGAGAGGGCGCTGTAGATCAGAAATGCGCCGACGATGAGGGCGATGTAGCTGAGGATGCGCAGATTCCAACGGAAGGCGGCGAGCATGCGGCGGTTGGCGGCGGTCTCCGCGCCCTGCGCGTTGAGCATGACGCCTGCGGGCAGCACCTCTCGCAAGCGGCTCTCCCAGGCGGCGAAGCCGCCCTCGGCGGGGGTACGGATCAGGATGCGATCCACGCGGCCCTGCTTGCCGGTGGCGATCTGCGCTGCGCCGATGTCCATCACGACGGCGTCGCCGCTCACCTGGGTGGAGTCGGGCAGGATGCCGCGAACGGTATAGGTCCTGGTGTGATCTTCGATCAACAGCGGGAGACGATCGCCGATGGCTTGGGCGAGGCCGCGCGTCACCCAGATGGCGTCGGGATCGTTGATGTGGCGGATGGCGTCGCTCACCTCGGAGGCGCCGAGCACCGGGAGGTTGGCGGTGTTGGCGGCGCCGATCATGTCGATGCCGATGAGCGGGACGGACTGCCTGGTGTCGGCGACCATGGCGCGATCTTCGATGCGCGGGCTCACCTGCAACGGATAAGGGAGCTTGCTCAGGCGTGCCACGAGGTCCTGCGGCACGCCGCCGGCGGCGGTGACTTCGAAGTCGTTTTTGCCGGCCAGGGTCTCGATGGAAGAGTGAAAGGAGCCGGCCGCGGCGTTGCCTGCGAGGGCGATGGCGACTACGGCGGCGTCGCCGAGGGCAATGGCAAAGAGGATGAGCAGGGCGCGACCGGGCTGGCGGAAGAGAGGCCGCAGAATCAGCCGGTAGAAGAGGACGAGGCCGCTCATTGCGTCCCTTCGAGGATGCGGCCGTCGCGCATGCGCACGATGGCATCGGCGATGGCGGCGGCTTCGGCGCTGTGGGTGGCCATCAGGATGGTGACACCGCGCTCCGAGCAGATGGCGCGCAGCAGGGCGAGGATGGAGTTGCCGGTGGCGGTGTCGAGGTTACCGGTGGGTTCGTCGGCGAGCAGCAGGCGCGGGCCGTGCACCAGGGCGCGGGCGATGGCCACGCGCTGCATCTGGCCGCCGGAGAGCTGGTGGGGGCGGCGCTGCGCGAGGTCGGCCAATCCGACCAGCGTGAGGCGTTCCATCGCTCGCGGGCGCGCGTTGATCTCGCCGGCCAGCAGCAAGGGGACCTCCACGTTTTCCACTACCGTGAGCGTGTGCAGCAGTTGGAAAGACTGAAAGACAAAGCCGACCTTCTCGCGGCGCAGCTTTGTCAGCCCGGTTTCGCTCAGCTTGTGGGTGGATTCGTTTTCAAGGAGGACCGCGCCGGAGCTGGGGAAATCGAGCGCGCCGGCCAGGTGCAGCAGCGTGGACTTGCCGCATCCGCTGCGGCCGACGACCGCGAGGAAGCGGCCGGCGGGAACGTCGAGGGAAACGCCGTCGAGGGCGCGGACCCGTTCGCCCTCATTCCGATACTCCTTGACCACGTCGCGGAAGACGAGCAGCGGAGGAGCCGCATCGGGATCGGTCTGCGCAGAACTCATGCTCTTCGATTGTCGCTTAGGGGATTCCCGCGCATCCAGCCGGCGGGGGATCAGTTGCCCTCGGTGAGAGGCGCCAGGTCCTGGGCGGTGAGCGCGATGTAAAGGCCGGAGACGAGGATCAGCGAGCCGCCCAGCAGCACGAAGAGGCCGGGTTTGTCGTGCCAGATGAGGAACGACAGCAAGGCGCCGGTGACCAGTTGGGTGTAGTGGTACTGGGAGACATTGGCGGCCGAGGTGTGCTTGACGGCGATGTAGAAGAAGAGGGTTCCGGCGGCGCAGAAGAGTCCCATGGCGAAGAGCCCGGCGGTGAGGCGCGGCGACAACGGCGCGGCGTGGAAGAGCATGAGCGCGAATCCGGCGGCGGCGGTAACGATTCCGGAAAAGAAGGCCAGGCTGGCCGGGGTTTCGGTGCGGGTGAGCACGCGCGACCAGACCATGTTGGTGGAGAAGCAGGCCACGCAGACCGCGCAGGCGAGGATGCCGATCCAGTCGCCGTGACTGGTGTGGCCCCAGGGATCGACCGCCACCAGGACGCCCGCAAATCCGGCGGAGATGGCGAGCGCCTTGCGCCAGTGCAGGCCTTCGCCGAGAAAGAGGGAGGAGAGCAGGGCAATGACGATGGGCGCGGTGAAGACGAGGATATAGAAGAGGGTGAGCGTAAGGTGCCGGAGGGCGATGACCACGGAGAGATTGTTGCCCATGTCCAGGCAGGCGCGGGCCAGTTGCCGATCGAGGCGGTGCGGGCGCAGGACAGAGGCCTCGCCGCGCACGACGAACCATGCGCCCAGAAACAGCGCCATGAAGAGGCCGAGGAAAGCCACGATCTCATAGGCGGGCAGGCCGGACTGGCCGACCAGCTTGATGGAGGTGTCTCCGAAGACCCAGCAGGTGAAGCCGGCCAGCGCGAAGCCGATGGCGCCCAGGTGGCTGACCGGCGCGTGCGCGGGACCGCCGGATGCGCCGGGGTTGAGCGGATCAGGAGAGGATGAATTCGATTCCATTCGCTTGCTTCGGAAGAAGATGATGGTTCCGGTCGCGGTCAGTTCCGCTTCAGCCGTTCGCAGGCTTCGTTGAGGTGGTGGTCCTGTTTGGCGAAGCAGAAGCGCAGCAGGTTTTCGCCGCGGCCGGGGCGGAAGAAGGCGGTTCCGGCCACCGAAGCCACGCCGGTGCGCGCCATCAGGTTGCGGGCTTTTTCGGGGGCCGTCTTGCCGGGCAGATGATCGGAGCTGGCCAGAATGTAGTAGGCTCCGGGCGGAATGTGCGGCTCCATGCCGGCAGACCGGAGGGCGGCGGCCAGGCGCTCGCGCTTGGACTGGTGTTCAGTGGCGATCTGCTTGTAATAGGCCGGGGGCAACTGCTCGAGGCCGGCAGCCACGCCGTGTTGCAGCGGCGCGGGCGAGCAGACATAGACGAGGTCGTGGAAGTGGGACATGGCCGGCATCCAGCGCGCATCGGCGGCCATGTAGCCTACCCGCCAGCCGGTGACGGAGTAGGTCTTGCTGAAGCCGGAGATCACGATGGTGCGCTCGCGCATGCCGGGCAGCGCGGCCGGACAGACATGCTGCGCGCCTTCGTAGACGAAGTACTCATAGATCTCGTCGGTAATGAGGAAGAGGTCGCGGTCCAAGCAGAGAGCGGCGACCTGGTCGAGCTCGGCGCGGGTAAAGATTTTGCCGCTGGGGTTGGCCGGGGTGTTGAGCAGGATGGCGCGGGTGCGCGGGGTGATGGCGGCGCGGAGGGCATCGGTGTCGAGCTGCCAGTCGGGCGGAGCGAGCGGCACCACCACCGGGACGGCGCGCACGGACTTGATGGCGTTGACGTGATAGCCGTAGAAGGGCTCGAAGAGCACAACCTCGTCGCCGGGGTTGAGGAGCGCCATCAGCGCCACGTGCAGGCCGGCGGTGGCGCCGCTGGTGACCATCACCTCACGGTCGGGGTCGTAGTCGAGGCCGTAGTCGCGCTGCTGCTTGCGGGCGATGGCGGTGCGCAGGCGGTCGTTGCCGTCGCAGCGGGTGTAGATATTGTGCCCCTGCCGCATGGCCTCCATGGCCGCGGCTTCCACCACGGCGGGGACCGGGGTATCGCAGACGCCCTGGGCCAGGTTGATGCCGCTCATGCGATCGCACTCGGTGGTCATGGCGCGGATCTCGGATTGAAAGGTGTGGGGGGCGAGTTCACTCAGCGAGAGGCGCGAAGGCGCGGCAGTAGACCCGGACATGGGGAAGCAGCTCCTGCTTCTATTGTGCCTGAAGGGGTGGGACGGGAGCGGAAGGATGGTGCGCCCGGAGAGATTCGAACTCCCGACCTAATGCTCCGGAGGCATTCGCTCTATCCAGCTGAGCTACGGGCGCACTAGGGATAGGATACCGCACCCGGGGAGGGGAGTTGGGTGCCGAGGTGAGAAGCGGTTGCGAACGGCTGCTTCTGCTGGGATCGGCCCGGAAGACGGGGGTGAAGGCTGCATGCCGGTGGATGGACGCCGGCATGCAGCCTGGGGCTGGAGGAGGTTCTAGACCTTCACCGCCGGATGGGTGGCGTAGTGCAGCAGCACGGCCACGGCGCAACTGGTGAGGCGGGTTTCGGCGGAGTCGGCGCGGCTGGTGAGGATGGCGGGCACGCGCGCGCCGAGGACGATGCCGGCGAGCTGCGCGCCGCCCAGGTACTCGAGCTGCTTGGCGAGCATGTTGCCGCTCTCGAGATCGGGGACGACCAGGATGTCGGCCTGGCCGGTGACCGGGGAGACCAGCTTCTTGATGCCGGCGGCCTTGGTGCTGACCGCGGTATCGAAGGCCAGCGGACCGTCGAGAATGCCGCCGGTGATCTGGCCGCGGTCGGCCATCTTGCAGAGGGCTGCCGCGTCGAGGGTGCTCTTGATCTTGGGGTTGACGGTCTCGATGGCGGAGAGCAGCGCGACCTTGGGCTCGGCGATGCCCAGTGCGTGGGCCAGGTCAATGGCGTTCTGCACGATGTGGACCTTGTCCTCGAGCTCGGGGGCGATGTTGATGGCCGCATCGGTGATCAGCAGCGTACGCGCGTAGGCCGGGGTATCCATGATGAAGACATGGGAGATGCGGCGCGCGGTGCGCAGGCCGGTGTCGCGATTCATGGCGGCCTTCATCAGCTCGTCGGTGTGCAGGCTGCCCTTCATGATGGCCAGCGCCTCGCCGGTGCGGCACTGGATGCAGCCGATCTCCGCCGCCTTCTCCTCGGTCTCGGCTTCGACGAGGGCGAACTTGGAGATGTCGATTCCGAGCTTTGCCGCAAGCGCACGGATGGCTGCGCCGGGGCCGATCAGCGACGGCTCGATCAGCCCATGCGCGGCGGCCTCGACGGCGCCCTGGAGAGCGACATCGGAGAGCGGCCACACGACGGCGGTGCTGATGGCGGGGAGGTTCTTGCAGCGGGCGCGGAACTTGTGAAAGACGTGGTAGTCCGGGGGATGACCGACGAGCGGATCGACCGCAACCGCGTCCACCAGGGTGGCTAAATCGCTCATTGGAATGGGTGCTCCTTCAGGCTTCCGCATAGCGGTAAGCGTCTCATGTTCATTGTGCCGTGGCAACGGCGATGTGCATGTGCCTAAGGTCACAGCACGACCCGCCGTATCGCATTGCGGGGAGAGCTGGGAGGGGTGGCTGGCAGACGGGTGCCGAGAGCGGCGGGTTTGGCTCCGCTACACTGGGCTGAGGAGGAGCTTCCCCATGCAGGCACGCATTCAGGGCACCACCATGCCGGTGCTCGAGATCGATCTTCAGCCCAATGAGAGCGTTTTTTCCGAGAGCGGCGAGTTGTCGTGGATGACGGGATCCATTCAGATGGCCACGCACACGCAGATGGGCGGCGGCGGCGGCCTGTTTGGCGTGCTGAAGCGCGTGGCTGGCGGCGGAAGCATCTTCATGACCGAATACCGGGCCATGCAGTATCCGGGCACGGTTTCGTTCGCGACCAAGGTTCCGGGGCACATTGTGCCGGTGGAACTGGGCAACGGGCCGGAGTACCTGGTGCACCGGCACGGGTTCATGTGCGCGACGCCGCAGGTCAACATCACCGTGGGCTTTCAGCAGTCGCTGGGCGCGGGCATCTTTGGCGGCGACGGCTTTCTGCTGCAGCGCGTGGGGGGTGTGGGCACGGCCTGGCTGGAACTGTCCGGCGAGCTGGTGCAGAAGAATCTGGGGCCCGGCGAGGTGCTGCGCGTGCATCCCGGGCATGTGGGCGCGTTTCAGACGACGGTGGGATTCCAGATCACCATGGTGCCGGGGATCAAGAACATGATCTTCGGCGGGGACGGGATTTTTCTGGCCGAGCTGGTCGGTCCCGGTTCCGTGTGGCTGCAGACGCTGCCGATCTCGCGGCTGGCGCACCAGATCAGCGAGTATCTGCCGCACGGCCAGCCGCAGCAGGTCACGGCGTCCACGGTGGGGGGCGGTCTGCTGGGCGGCATCGTGGGCTCCATTCTGAGCGGCGGGCAGTGAAACCGCTCATCCGGTGAGCAGTTCCCAGTGGACAGTGCACAGTGCACAGTGGACAGTGGACAGTGCACAGGGGGGCGGCAGACAGAAGGCCCCCAAAGGCCCCCAAAGGCACCCGCGCCCGGCCTCCAAACAACTCCTCGTGCGGCCCTCGGCATCCATGCATCGATTGAGAGGCGGAGGGAAAGCCTGTCTTTCTCCGCCCGATCGAAGCAGTGATCCCGAGGGATCCAGGAGGAGAATCTCCATGAATGCACGCCGATGGAAGACGATACCCGCGGTGCTGGCGATCTTGCTGCTGGCAGGCACGGCAGCAGCCCAGGCCCCGGGAGGCGGGGGCATGCAGAACCCTGGAGGCGGAGGGATGCAGCCACCGGCAGGGCCGCCTTCGCAGGGTGCACCGGGCGCTCAGGGCGCTCCGGGCGCGGGGCAGCCGGGCATGGAGCCTGGCGGCAGCGAGCAGGGGATGATGCGCCAGATGGTCGACCAGGATTTTGTGAAGAAGACACTGGAGAACAACGATGCCCAGGTGAGGCTGAGCCGACTGGCGGAGCAGAAAGCGGCCAGTCCGGACGTGAAGCAGTTCAGCCAGCAGATGGTGACGATTCACAACCAGCTCAATCAGCAATTGGCCCCGGTAGCCAAACACCTGGACGTGAGCCAGCCCAAGAAGCCTTCGAAGAAGGAGAAGAAGCAACTCGCCAAGCTGCAGGCGCTCTCCGGGCCGGCGTTTGAAAGCGCGTATATCCGGGCGATGGCGAACGAACAGGAGCAGAGCCTGAAGGAGTTCAAGGACGAGTCGAAGGCAAGCCAGAATCCCGCCTTGCAGCAGACGGCGCGGCAGGATGAGGCGGTGCTCTCGCAGCACTTTGCGATTCTGAAGAAGATCGCCCAGGCGCATAACGTGCCGATCGAGGCGATGGGCAAGAAGTAGATAGAGCGGCGGAGAGCGCCGCGAAGCCAATGGCCTGTGGAGGGGCTTGAGGACCTGGAAGGCTGGGAGTGCGGCCATGTCGTACAATGACGTGCGTTACACCCGCAGCAAAAAAGCCGCATGACGCAAGCCCTCCGCAAATCGCGAACACCGCGCACCAATATCGTCTTCGGCTTTCTGCTGGCGGTGATTGGGTATCTGTGCTGGGTGCTGCACGATGCGTTGATGTTGCTCTACGTATCGGCGCTTTGCGCAGTGGTGCTGATGCCGGTTGTGCGGGCGATCGAGAGACTGCGCATCGGCCGCTGGCGGCCGCGCAAAGCCGCAGCGATTGTCCTGATGCTGCTGGTGGTGTTTGCCGGGATCCTGGGCTTCGCGTTTCTGGCGATTCCTCCGGTCGCGCGCGATCTGCACCAGTTGAGCACCCAGCCGGCGGCGTTGCCCAACCTGATGGGCAAACTGCACCACATCCCTTTTCTGGGCGACGTCAACACGGGGCAGATCCGGGCCCGGGTCCAGGGCTTTTTCGCGGAGGCTGCGGGTTATGTGTTGCTGTCGGTCCGATCCTGGGCAGGCAAGCTTGCGAACTTTGCCACGGGCGTGATTCTCACCATTTACTTCATTCTTGAAGGGGATCGCGCCTATCAATGGTTTCTGTCTTTCATCTCGCCGCGCCGGCGGGAGCGGCTGGACCAGACGCTGCGGCGCGCGGGCACGCGGATGGGCAAGTGGCTGCTCGGGCAGGCCAGCCTGATGCTGATTCTGGGGGTTTGCAGCACCACGGTGTACGCGCTGCTGCACATCCGCTATGCCTATGCGCTGGGCGTGCTCACCGGGCTCTTGAACATCATTCCGGTGCTGGGCGCGGCGGTCACCATCGTGCTGGTGCTGATCGTGGCCGCGATCGACTCGTGGACGCGGGTTCTGGGCGTTGCCGTGTTTTACATGATCTACATCCAGATCGAGAATTCGTACCTGACACCGCGCATCATGCAGAGCCGGGTGAATCTGCCCGGGCTGGCGATCATTGTGGCCCTGCTGCTGGGCTTCGAGCTGGGCGGAGTGGCCGGCGCGCTGGTCTCGGTGCCTACCGCCGTCCTGGTGGCGGAGTTACTGGAGGAATACCTGGTCTGGAGAGATGCGCCCTTCGACGGGCTGCCGTAGGCTGCCGCTATTTCCTGGGCTCCCGCCAAGGCCGGCCATCCGGATCGGTGAACAGGGTGTCGCCCTCGGCATCGTGGCCCATCGGTCGTCTTACGCGGCGGGTCTTGGCTCGCTTTTTGCGGGCGATCACCTCGTCGAGGCGAAACATGCCGAAGACCAGTGCGGCCACCGACACAACCGCATAGACGACAAGTTTTCCGCCGGAAAGCATTGCTTGACCTTCGATCATCGACCTCACTCCGGACCGGGCAGGGCAGCGCCAGGGGGGATGTACATTCCAATGTACTATCGGGTTCCGCGAAGGAGGTAAATCTTCTGCTAGGCCAGCACCATGACGATGGCGCCGGCGGTAATCAGCAGGCCGCCGATGATGGCGGCAAGGGTGAGCTTTTCGCCCAGCAGCACCCAGGCAAAGAGAATCACCAGCGGGACGGAGAGCTTGTCGAGGGGGGCCACGCGGGAGACCGGCCCGAGCTGCAAGGCGCGGAAGTAGCACAGCCAGGAGAGGCCGGTGGCTACGCCCGAGAGGGTGAGGAAGAGGACGGTGCGGCGGTCGAGGTTGCGAATTTCGCCGTGCTTGCCGAGGGCGATGGCGATGGCCCAGGTGAACACCACCACGACGCTGGTGCGCAGAGCTGCCGCCAAATTCGAGTCCACATGGGCCACGCCCACCTTGGCCAGCAGAGCGGTTCCGGCGGCAAAGAAGGCCGCCAGCATTGCCCAGATCACCCAACTCGAGGTCCAGCTCATGGAGATCAGGATACGGGATGGGGGGCAGTTTACCATCGAGGTATGCGTCCCTCGCTGCCGGTTTTCGTGCTCGCTGCTCTGTTAAGTGTCAGCGGCTGCGGCTATCACACGCCGGGCGCGGCGAGCCATCTGCCGCCGAACGTGCGGACGCTGGCGATTCCCATGTTCGCGAATCAGACGGAGATGAACGGGACACAGACGGCGATCACCGAGGCGGTCGTCCGGGAGTTCATCGACCGGTCATCGTTTCGGGTGACCCAGCGCGATCCCTCCGACGCCGATGCAACTCTCCGTGGCACCATCCTGCAGGAGGGAGTCACGCCGCTCACCTTCAATACGCAGACGCAGCAGTCGTCGAGTTTTCTGGTGACGCTGGTGCTGGCGGTGAAGCTGGTGGACCATAGTGGTCAGGTGCTCTACGAGAACGATCATTACGTCTACCGCCAGCAGTACCAGTCCACCACCAATCTGCCCACGTTTGTGGAAGAGGATCCGGCGGCGATGGAGCGGCTGGCGCACGACTTCGCGCGGCAGCTTGTGGCCGACGTTCTGGAAGGTTTCTGACCGGTTTTTCGACAGGCCGCCTCATGGCGGTTACTGGCCTCGAGTTGACGGGAACGATATTCTGGAGCCGCATGCATTGCGCAGCTACAAACCGCGATCGCGCTGAGGCCCTGGACGGCCGGGAGGCCGCGTCGTGAGCGCTCAGCAGGGCGGAGCAGCGGGCCGTTCCGGCTCGGGGGGCGGGCCGGGGTTTTCGGCGGTGAACCGCTTTGTGGCGCAGATGGAAGCCGCCGCGGCGGGCAAGGGCGATTTGCAGCCCGGCTACGTGCTGGCCGGCGACGAGATCTATCTGCTGGACCGCTGCCGGGCGGCGGTGCTGAAGGCCTTTGTGACGC
>DAIDLI010000011.1 GCA_027449545.1 Acidobacteriaceae bacterium
CTCCAGGCGGAAAACCAGTTGCGGACGTTCGCCAATTACACCGGCGGCATGTACTTCCAGCCCGTCTTCGCCGCGTCGCTGCCCGATGTCATTCAGACCATCAATCAGAACATCCGCTCCAAGTACGAGCTCGTCTACCGGCCGACCAACACCAAGCAGGACGGCACCTGGCGCAAGCTCCGCGTCGAGCTGGTGGATGACGAGGGCCACCCGCTGCGCATGCAGGATAAAAAGCACCATCCGCTGAAGTACGAAATCATTGCCCGCGATGGCTACAGGGCCCGGCAGCAGGTCGAGTAGCTGCAACCATCCACTGGAGCCGGCCGCCGGTGGGCCATCGTGTGGACCTCCCGGCCCACACGGAAACTCTTCACCATCTCGTGTGACGTAAATCACCTGATCCGCGCCAAAAGCGGCCTATCATCGCCTCCGAACGGCAGCACCGACGGCAAGCTGCTCGATCTGGATCCCGCGTCGTTGCAGCCGAATTCAGCGCGAGGTGAACCATGCATCTTCTCCCCATGATTTGGGTCGTCTGGTGTGTGCTCCTGCTCCTTTTCACCGTGGTGAGTCTCATCGCCGGCCGGCTTGCCCGCGATGAAGATGATGAACTGATCCTGCACGAATCTCTGGATCACGTGCGCCAGGAACAGGCAGCAATCGTTGCCCGTCTCCATCGCGTGGAACCGCTCAAACGCATGTTGATGTGGCTGCTTCTGGCAGTCACTCTGATCGTGATCGGTTACTACGCTCTCGACATTTACCGCCACCTCCAGGTCTGATCGCTCCCGCCCCAGGCGGAGCCGCCGAGACCCAGACGCAAAAAATCCGCCGCAGGGGACCTCTCTCTGCGGCGGATACGATTTTGCCGAGCCGCTCGGGGAACAGCTTCAGCGCATAACCCCGAGCTGCATCAGAATGTCGCGCACGTAGTAAACAATCACGAAAGCGGTCATGGCCGCCACCAGCCAGTAGGCGGTCTTCAAGGCCGGCTCTACTTTGTTCACCTTGGCCACAATGGCTGCCTGAGCGGCCTTCTCCTGGTCGAACGAGTCGTCGAGAAAGATCTGATCTGCTTCATCTTTCATCAGGCTCCCCCGATAGACATGGAGAATCGCCGCCGCTGCCACCAATACACCCCACACTGTCCACATGACGGGAAGAAACGTCATGGTTTCACCTCCGCTCGGACGATCTGGTTCCAAATACCGGCGAGCCGCCAGGAAAACCGTCCCGACAGGTACCGGGAGCCACTTGGTCAACCATCATAGCCCTGAAATGCTCCCTTTGGAATCGGCATTTTTACGGGCTTTTGGCCGTTTGCTCCCCAGCCGTTATCCCGGAACCCGATTTTGCGACCCGCTTGGGACCCCGGGCATCCAAGGGATAGATCAGCCCCGGGGTTGTATCCCTGGTCCCGCGGCGGTAGAGTTGAAAGCAGGGAATCATTTTTCGAATCCGAGGGAGACATCCATGGCAACTGCCACCACCACACCTGCACAGGAAACCGCCAAGAAGCCGCCCATTACCCTGACCCCGCAGGCTATTGCCAAGGTGCGTGAGATCATGGCGACTCAAGACCCCACTCCCGCGGGCCTGCGCGTCGGCGTGGTCGGCGGCGGCTGCTCCGGCTTTCAGTACTCGATGGCCTTCGAGAACCAGAGCGGCATGATGGACAAGGTCTTCACCTTCGACGACCTCAAGGTGTTCGTCGATGCTACCTCGCTCATGTACCTGAATGGCTGCACGGTGGATTACGTTGAGACCCTGGAAGCGGCCGGCTTCAAGTTCGAGAATCCGCAGGTGAAGTCCACCTGCGGCTGCGGCTCCTCCTTCAACGTCTAAGTTCCCGACCTGCGTGAAAAGGCCTGCCCCGGGGGCAGGCCTTTTGCGTGTGCGCTTGCGAACTTACTGCTGTGGCTGCGTTGGGGACGGGCTGCTGCCAAATCCCCCGCCGGGGCTGCTGCCGAACCCGCCCGGGCTTCCCATTCCAGGGCTGCTGCCCATCCCTGGGCTGCCGAAACTGCTGCCGCCAAACCCCGACGAACCCGGCGTAGTGCCGGTGGTACCGGTACCGTTCATCTGGCTCGCCGGGGTGCCAATCCCGGGATTCCCGCCTGCCTGCTGCTGCATATCGCTCTGTGGGTTATAGGTGAACTGCCACTTATTGTAGTGGTCCTGTTTGTGCCAGATCAGGATGGACTGCTTGGGACTCGGCAGTGAAACGCCCACGATGCCGTCGCCGCCGATGGTCGGACCCCCTTGGCCGCTCATAAAGCTGCTGCCGGTGCTCGATCCCGTGCTCCCGGTTGAGCTGCTTCCGCCGCTGTTTGTGTCCGTTCCGGAAGCCCCGCTCGCTGTGCCGCCAGAGGCGCCAGTCGGGGAGCTGGCCCCGGGGGGCGTCGCGCCGCTGGGCAGCGTCGAGGATCCGCCAAAGATGCTGCCTGGTGTGTTCATGCCGCCGCCCAAGATCGAGCTGGAGCCGCCGCCTGTTGGGCCGCTGAATCCCGCTCCGGGTGCGGTATTGCCTCCGCTCGGACCGGTGCCCGCAACGGGCGCGCCTCCGGCTGCTCCAGCCAGCGGCTGGCCAAAAAAGCCATACGCCGGCGGCGGGTGAAGCGGATCGTAGGGGATCGGCTTCCAATCGTCCTTGCCGGTGATCGGATCGATGTACTGTTTGCGCAGAAAGCGTATGTCGTTGGTCTTGACCAGTGCCTTTACCGACGGAGGATAGGCGCCGAACCTGCGGTAGTAAAGCTGGATCGCGCGGACGTACTGCTGGCCGCGGTGCATGGTCTCCACATCCCGGTCGCGCTGGATGGACTTGCCGATCTCCGGCACCGCCACCGTCAGGGCGAGCGCGAAGAGAAACAGCATGAACATCACCGCCACGAGCATGTATCCCTCTTCCGAGGGTTCGCGGTCATGGATTGGCGTCGGCCTCAACATCGATACTGATTAGACTCCCGAGCAGCGCAGTCCGCTCACCGAGCTGCCGGACTGCCCCGCCAACTTGCTGATCCGCTGACTAGCCGGCGCGTTGACGTGCGGATTTGCTCTCCGGCTGTCTCGCTACCTGCTGACCATCTGCAGCATCTGTGTGTTGTTGTAGCCGAGGTCCGTCACCTGCACGCTGGTGGGCCGGATGGCGTCGACCTTGTACCGGTGATCGACCACATCGCCGACATTCGCCATGAAGATGTCCTGTCCGTGCAGGAAGAACGCATGCAGGGTCTTGTTGGGCGTCTCCTCGTAACCGAAGTACTTCAAATCGATCGCGGGTGGCTGGGGCGGTGGCGGCGGACCGGCCGCGATCGCCGCCGGCCCCGCCCCAGCCGCCCGCGCGCTCTTGACCGGCGTTGGAATGACGGGCGCTGAATTGGCGGAAAAGATGTTCCGGCCGGTGCCGTTGTACTCCACGTCCTCGCTCTGGGCCAGCTCTTCCAGGTGCAGCGTCGGATCCAAGGCCGCGTTGCTGCTGACCTTCTGCGCCTCTGGTCCGGCGGCATTCGTCGTGTCCGTTGCAGCGCCGGCCCGCGCGGCCGCGGGAGCTGCCTGCGGAATCGGTCGCGGCGGCGGACCGGAGATGGTGTTGTACAGCTCCTTTCCGCCGATGATTGCGATCAAGCTGAACAGCGCGATGACCAGGTAGACCTGTTTCTTGTTTTCCGTTCCCATCCGGAGGGCCATGATTACTCAACCTCCCGGCCTGGGTTTGACGGCCCAGCGCCTTGCGCGTTCTTGTCCTGCGGGGTCAGCGGCAGACCGCTGGCAGCCGCGTCGGCGGGCCGCAGCCAGGTGGAGACCCGCAGGCGCAGGTTCACCAGACCACCCTGCTGCCCGGTCAGGCTCATTGCCCTGATCACAAAGAACGTCTGGTCGCGCTCCAGGCTGTTGATGAAGTGCATGATCTGCGGGTATTCGCCGCTGATGCCCGCATCCATCGAGATCTCCGTCAGATCTGGCCCCGGAGGGCCCTGCGAATACTGCACGCGCGAAAGCCGCACTCCCGACTGCACGGCCAAATCGACAAAGTGGCTCGAAATGGTGGAGTAGCTGGGTGGAATCCGCTTCTGAAAGAAATCGCGCAGCTCCTGACGGGTCTTTTCCACCCGCTTGCCCAGCCCGTGCAGTGGGGTGGTTTCAAGCGCCAAGGCCTTCAACTGAACCTGCTTGCTGTCCAGCACCTGCTGGGCGTGGCTGTCGATGGCCGCAGAGTCCAGCCCCAGGCGCACCCCCAGCACGATCGTGATGGCCAGCAGCACGCCAAATCCGGCGTAGTGCAAGGTCAGCAGAGAGGTGAGGCGCTCCCGCCATTTCGAAGGCGTCTGGCTCATCGCGCACCTCCCTGCGGCTTCGAGCGCTGCAACGGCGACATCAGCCGTCCCGGAATGGGCCGCCGCTGGAGCGCCGTCGCTGGACGGGGTGCCCGCGCGGGGCTCGGTTGCAAGCGCGGTCTGCGGCTGGCGGGAGGATGTGTCGCAGGAGCAGAACCTCTCCTTCCAACCGGCGCCGGCGCGGCCTGGGTGCTCGTCTCCTTGTGCTTCTTGCCCTTCTGAGCTGTCTCTCGCTGTTCCGCGGTGGGCGGGTTGTACTCGGTCAGGATGTCGAAGTTGAAGCGATTGGTCTGGCTCACTGGCTGGAAGGTTTGGTTGGCGCCGTTGCCCGCCGACTCGGCGTTCTCGCCCACGATGCGCGGATGCAGGAAGCGCTGCGATTGCTCCATGTTGCGCACCATCTCCACGCCCAGGTCGTGCGGACCCACCACCCGCAGATGCAGCGTCGTCACTCCGTTTTTCGCGCGCACCGGCTCGAGCGTCGTTACCATCACTCCGCCGGGCAGCACCGTCTCCAGGTTCTCCATGGCCAACGTCCAGGAGAAAGACTTCTCATCAAAAAGCTGATTCAGCTCTCTTACCTGGGCCAGCAGGCGGGCATTCTGCGGCTGCTGCATCATCTGGAAATAACCCTGTCGCTGCTGCGTCAGCGCGGCGATATGCCCGTCCACCGCGTTCTCCCGAGCCCGTGCGGCGTCAGCCTTGTTGTGTACCGCATGCAGGCCAAGTAGTAGGCCGAGGCAGATAACCGCCAGCGCACCCATGCCGATGCGCAGCCGCTTGATGGCGGGTCCGAGGTCCGCATAGGGGCGTGTCGCCAGATTGATCGAAATCCGCATGCCTTATCGTGCCCCCGCCAGCGCGCCGTTCACGCCCGCCATATTGGCCGCGCCCAGCGGTGTCAACACGCCGCTCTCGGGCGGCGGCGCCAGTGCCACCATCGTCATCTCCGGATCGCCGACCCAGCCGGCGAACTCCTCAATGGCTTCGTTGCCCGCGTAGTACAGGTGCCGGGGCCGCACCTGAAGCTTGTCCTCAAAGTAAGCCGCGGCCACCGCAATGCCGCGCTGAATCTCGCCCACGCGCTCTGCTGGATTTTCCGGAAGATCCATAGCCCGGTAAAGCAGCAGATCCTGGCCGTTGGTGATGGTGGTCGTCAGGGTGTGGCTGCTCAGGTGTGCCGCCAGCACAGCTTCCATGTCGTCCATGGTTTCCAGCGCCGCCAGGCTGGATGGCAGCACCGCGCCCGGATCATAGCCGGCCGCGCGCACCGCGCCTTCGTACTCGGCCAACACCGGCCCCGGTGTCACCGCCGCCAGCACATGGCACTCGTCTT
>DAIDLI010000012.1 GCA_027449545.1 Acidobacteriaceae bacterium
TATCGGGTTTGCTTGTGGGTTGAATGGGCGGCAGCCTTCTCCGGGACGGGGACGGCCACAGCAGGATTCGAGAAGCTGCGCACGTAGGTCACCAGGTTCCAGACCTCTTCGTCCTTGGCGCGCGCCGGGTCCTCGCCGGGCATCTTGCCCTTGCCCACGCGGATGATGTTGAACATCTCGCCGTCGGAGATGGCATTGATCATCTTGGCGTCGGTGAAGTCCGCCGGAGTAATGGCCATGCTGGTGGCCAGATCGGTTTTGCCGTTGCCGTTGTCGGCGTGGCACATGGCGCAGTCGATGGCGTAGAGCCCCTTGGCCTTGGCCATGCCGGCCGCGGTGGGCTTGACCGGGTTCTTGGTGTCCGCCGGAATGCCGCCGGGCGCGGGCGCGGGAGCCGGCGCGGCTTGCGGAGTGGGCGCAGCGGCGGGGGGAGCGGTCTCATTCTGTTGCGGCGCGCGTCCGGCAATTGCCAGGGGCGCCAGAACCAAAGCGCCCCCGAGCAGGAGCAAAATCGACTTCGACATATACAGCCCTCCTGGAACGGCAGATGTCAACAAACAGGCATCTTTGTCGATTCGGAAATCTGGGACGCATTATAGGCTGTTTATTTCGCGCTGTGCTATGCCATCAAGCACAGCGGCTTACCGCTAGCTGCGCCAATGCAGCTCGACCGGCCCGTCCAGGGGATGGGGGGGGGGCGGGGCGCCGGCGGCCGCCTCGAGGCGCGCCTGCTTGAGCGCGAAGTACCACTTGGCCGGCTTGTCGGCGTCGTCGATGAGCATGAGGCTGGGATTGTGGCGTAGTCCTTCGGCCTGCTGGATCATGGTCACCTGGTCCTGGCGGACGAACTTCGCGCCGAAGAACTTCGCAATCGGCGTCACCAGCGGAACCCGATAAAAGACGTTCCAGGCGGCGATCACATCGATGCGGCAGGTGGAGCTGGTCACCGGGGTCACGGTGGTCAGGCTGGAGAACCACTTGTCGCCGCAGCGGATGGTCTCGGTGCGGCGGTTGGGGAGCACGAAGTCAATGGTCGTCTCCACCGGCTGGCCGTAGACGCCGAGCAATTTATAGGGCGCCGAGTTGGCGCTGGGCGCGTGGGCGCTCATGCGGAAGCCCTCGGGGATGGGCTCGAAACGCTTGGTTTTTTTGCGGATGCTGGCCCGCGTGCGCCACCACCAGGCCTGGTGCACAAAGGGGCCGTGCGCCGGATCCATGAGGCCGATGATGCCGTGGTCCACGTTGCAGGGCAGGTCGGCGGAGAGATGCGCGGTGCGATAGCGCGGGCCAAACTTCGCCAGTTCCGGAACCTGTGCGGTGGGCGAAACCCTTCCGCGGCCGGGGCTGGGGATGAAGACCCAGGCGTGCCCGTCGCGTTCTTCACAGGGGAAGGCGGTGGCGTAGATACGGGCGGCGTCGAGCCGGTCGTGCGTGGTGAGCGAGGGAATATGCGCGCACTGGCCGCTGCACGGCTCGAACTCCCAGCCGTGGTAGCGGCAGGTGACGCGGTTGCCGTCGAACCAGCCGTGGCTGAGCGGGATGCCGCGATGCGGGCAACTGTCGCGCATGGCGAAGACGCGGCCGTCGCCGCGGCGGCCCAGCACCAGAGGAATGTCGAGCAGCATGGCCCGGGCGAGCTTGCCGGGGCGGAGCGTGTCGGTGCGCAGCGCCGGGTACCAGTCGTCATAGAGGAGCGTGGCGGCCGGGCCTTGTGCGGGGCCGGGCTGGGGCAGCGCCGAAGTTCTGCGAGCGAACAGGGCCATTGCGCTCACCATAGCATCCCGCCTCAGGTCGAAGCGAGTTGCGCGCGAAGCCCGGTTCGCGCCGCCCCTACGGGGCTGCCCATCCTATTTTGCTGGGGACCCAGGACTGCGTTCGCTGGCGCGAACTTGTCCTGGGCTAATGTCGTTTGGCCCCTACGGGGCCATTTGCGGCTGCGGCTGAGCGATGGCACGGGTTGAAGGAGGCAGGCGGATGGATCACAATCTGAGCCAACTCCGCGCACAGAAGTGGAATCCATTGCTGACTATGAAGATGATGCGGCAAGTCACAACTTTTCTTCTTGGAGCGGCGCTGGCGGGCGGCACAGCCTTTGCGGCGGCGACGCCCCAGGCCGACCAGGATCAGACCACCACGCACCACAACACCGCCGGCCAGGACATGCGCGACGCCGGGCGCAGCACCAAGAACGCAGCCAAAGACACCGGCCGGGCCACGAAGCGGGGCAGCAAGAAGGCCTGGAGAAAGACCAAGCACGGCACCAAGAAGGGTTGGAACAAGACCAAGAACGCGACCAAGGGGGCGGTACGCGGCGCTAAAGAGGGCGCGCAGAACCCGCACTAAGAAGAACCAGGTGGGTGCAGGCTACTCCGCGCGGGCCTGGCGCGCCTGGGCAACGAAGGCCCGCACCCGCGCAGGATCCTTGCGGCCGGGACTGAGTTCCACGCCGCTGGCCACATCCACGCCCCAGGGCTTGAGGACGCGGATGGCTTCGGCCAAATTTTCCGGTGTCAGGCCTCCGGCAGCGATGTATCTCCGCGCACCGGCGTTCTGGAAGATGGTCTTGGCTGCGGCGCTCCAGTCGTAAGCCACACCCGTGCCGCCGGCGGCGCCGGGCACGCAGGAATCGACGAGCGTCGCGTCCAGGCTGGGGTCGGCGACGATCCGGGGACTGATGCTTTGGCTGCCGCCGAAGTGCAGGACGCCAATGATGCGCACTCCCGCGCCGAACCGGGCGCGCAAGCGCACGGCGAGCTCAGGCGGCGCGTCAAAGTGCAACTGAATGCCGGTGAGGCCGCAGGCTTCCACGGTGGCGGCGATCTCCTCGAAGCTGGCATCGACAAAGACGCCGATCTTTTCCAGATGCGCGGGCAGTTGCGGCGTGATGGCCTGCACCTGCTCGATGCGGACGCGGCGTTTGCTGGGCGCGAAGACGAAGCCGGCTGCGTCGGCGCCGGCTTCTGCGGCCAGCATCGCGTCTTCGAGCGAGGTGTTGCCGCAGATCTTGATCCACACGCTCATAGGCGAAAGCTACGCCCTTCTTGCAGGTCCACCGATCAACTCCGCGAGTGCCATGCCTGGGTCGAGCTGACGCATCAGGCTTTCGCCGATCAGGAAGGCTTCGAAGCCGGCGGCACGCAGCCGCTGGATGTCAGCCGGGGCGGAGATGCCGCTCTCGGCCACGCGCACTACGCTGGCGGGGATCTTTTCGACCAGAGCGAGCGAGGTTTCCAGCGTCACCTCGAAGGTCTTGAGGTCGCGGTTGTTCACGCCGATGGCCTCGGCTCCCTTTTCGCCCAAGGTGTCGAGCACGCGGGCCAGTTCGTCGGCGGTGTGCACCTCGACCAGCACGTCGAGGGCAAAGCCGTGCGCCACCTCGGCGAGGTGCTTGATCTCCTGGTTATCGAGGGCGGCGGCGATGAGCAGGATGGCGTCGGCGCGATGGGCACGCGCCTCGACTACCTGATACTCATCGATCATGAAGTCTTTGCGCAGACAGGGCAGCGGGGTGGCGGCCGAGGCCAGCTCCAGGTTGCGCAGGCTGCCCTGGAAGAAGGGTCCGTCGGTGAGGACGGAAAGGGCGGCGGCACCGCCGGCACGATAGCGCCGCGCCAGCCACTCGGGATCGAAGTCTTCGCGGATCAGTCCCTTGGAAGGGGAGGCTTTCTTGATTTCGGCGATGACGGCGGGACCACTTGCCGCGGTCCGTCGCAGCGAGGCTGCGAAGCCGCGAGGGCGGTGGCGCATGGCGCGCCGTTCCAGCTCGGCCATGGGAACCAGGCTCTTGGCGGCGGCCAGGGTGCCGCGCGTGGTGCCAATGATCGTTTCTAAGACGGTATCGGTATGAGAAAACATCTATCCCGAGTATACGGGCAGGGTGAATCTCACCGCGAGGAGCGGGACGGAGCGGAGCAGGGTCTGTTCCTTCTCGGGCAGAGGGTGGCTGGACGCCGAGGGGCTCAGGATGCGGGGCCTGTCAGCTCGCGGGCGGCCTGGCGGCCCAGGCGGATGCAATCGGGGATGCCGATACCGTCGTAGGCGTTTCCGGCGAGGCGCAGGCCGGGGAGCGCCGCCAGCCGCGCCCGGATGCGCTGCATGCGCTCCTGGTGGCCTACGGCGTACTGGGCCATGGCCCGCCGCCAGCGCGCCACCTGCACATGCTCGGGCTCCACGGCGGCATCGAAGACTTTTTTGCCCAGAATCTGGCTCAGCTCGCGGCGGACGGTTGCCACCAGCGCTTCATCGCTCTCGGCCAGCATGGCCTCACCGCGCATACCGCCCAGGAAGGCGCGGAAGACCGCTTTACCCGGCGGCGTGCGGCCCAGGAACTTACGGTGCACGAAGGTGCAGGCCAGCATGGCGCAGCCCTCGCTGGCCGGCACCAGGAAGCCGAAACCCTCGGGCAGCGTACCGAGCTTCGATTCGTCATAGATGAGGTTCAGCGTGATCGACGAGGAGTAGGGGATGGCGGCCAGCTCCGCGCCCAACTCGGCGTCTACGCCGGAGAGCATGGCGCCCGCCGCCCAGGCGGGAGCGGCCATGATGATGGCGTCGTACTGCTCGGCAGCGGCTGCGGTGGTGATGCGCCAGCCGCTGGCCGTCCGTTCCAGCTTGTTCACCGGGGTTCCGGTGCGGATGGCGGCGGGATCGAGTGTGGCCTCCAGGGCATCGACAAGCTGCTGCATTCCGCCGCGCAGGGCGGTAAAGATGGGCGGGGCTGCGCGCTTTTGCGTTTTGGCGGAGTTCTTTGCGGCCTCGCGCATGTGTTTGTGGGCGGCCAGCATGCCCCGGGTGAGCGAGCCGTACTTCTTCTCCATCTCGACCAGCCGCGCCAGGACGGTGCGGGCGCTGAGCTGGGTGGCGTCGCCGCCGTAGATGCCGCTGAGCAGCGGGTCGGCGAGACGATCGACGGCTTCGGCGCCATAGTGGCGCTCCACCAACGCCGCGACCGATTCGTCGCCTTCGCTGGCGCGCGGCGGATGCAGCAGCTCGAGGCCCATGCGGATCTTGGTCCTGAGGCTGAAGAGCGGCGTCAGAGCGGTGGGCACCAGCTTGGTGGGGATGAGGAACATCAGGCCGTCGGGCAGCGCCACCAGGCGGTTCTTCACCACGATCCAGGTCTTGCGCGCGGCGTCATTGGAGGGCAGGAGAGCATCGCCCAATCCGAGCTCGCGGCAGAGTTCGGCGGCCGCGGGCTTTTCGGTCAGAAAGGAATCGGGGCCTGCCTCCAGGACTGCGCCGGCGACGACCTCCGAGGCGAGCGAACCGCCCAGGCGGGGACGGGTCTCGTAGAGGGTGTACTCGACCGGCTGGCCGGCGGCGCGTGATTTCTGGAGCTCGTAGGCAGCAGCCAGCCCTGCAATGCCGCCGCCGATGATCGCAATGCGCATCCCTGTCATTATTCCATCTTTCCAGACACTTACCGGTCGCGGGCCCTGGGGGGAAAACTCGCCGGCATCGGCAGATTGGGGCTTACTTCAGGATCGCGGCTGGCGCGGGTTTTTGCATGTGATTTGAGTCACCCGGAATTCATGGTCCGCAGGCATACACTGCTCTCGTCGAACCCGGGGCTGGCTTCCATACCGTTTCCCACGGCCCCTTGTAGCAACCACGGTCGCGCGCTGCTTCCCTTGCACCTGCCGGTCCGCACCACGGAATCGCACGGAGAACTCGATGAGTCCAGAGCTGATTCACCGTCTGCATTTTGCCTTCACCGTCACGTTTCATTACCTGTTTCCGCAGCTCACCATGGGGCTGGGGATCCTGATTGTCGCGCTCAAGACCGTGGCGCTGCGCAGCGGCAACCCCGACTGGGACCGAGCGGCGCGCTTCTGGGGCCGCATCTTCGCCATCAACTTTGTGTTTGGCGTGGTGACCGGCATTCCCATGGAGTTCGAGTTTGGCACCAACTGGGCGCGCTTCTCGGAGTTGTCCGGGGGCGTGATCGGCCAGCCGCTGGCGATGGAGGGCGTCTTCAGCTTCTTCCTGGAGTCGGCGTTTCTGGGCCTGTTTCTATACGGCGAGAACCGGCTCTCCAAACGGATGCACTGGTTCTCGGCGGTGATGGTGTGGCTGGGCTCGTGGATATCCGGGTTCTTCATCATCGTGACCGACGCCTGGATGCAGCACCCGGTGGCCTATAGCCGCCTGGCCGATGGGCGCTTCGAGGTGCTGAGCTTCTGGCAGCTTCTGCTGAACCCCTGGGCGGTGCGGCAGTACCTGCACAACATGACCGGCGCGGTGGTCACGGGCGCATTCGTGATGGCAGCGGTGGGCGCGTTCTACCTGCTCGATGGCAAGCGGCAGGGGTACGGCCGCATCTTCCTGAAGGTGGGAGTAATCGCGGGAGTGATCGCATCCATTCTGATCATCTTCCCGACCGGCGACCTGCAAGGCAAATACGTGGCGCGCAATCAGCCCGCGGCGATCGCGGCCATGGAGGGTTTGTTCCGATCGGAGATCGGCGCGCCGATTGTGCTTCTCGGCCAGCCGAATGAGGAGACGCAGCAGATCGATAACCCGCTGGTGGTGAACAACGTTCTCAGTTTTCTTATCTACGGCACCACCAAGGCAGAGGTGCAGGGGCTGAACAGTTTCCCGCGCGATCAGTGGCCGTCGGCGCTGCCGCTGCTCTACTACGCCTACCACATCATGGCCGGCCTGGGGACATGGTTTGTGCTGCTGATGGCGGTCTGCGCGTTTCTGCTTTGGCGGGGCCGGCTGTATACCGCGCGCTGGGCGCTGTGGGCGCTGCTGCTGAGCTTTCCGCTGCCCTACATCGCGAATACCGCCGGCTGGATGACGGCGGAGCTGGGGCGGCAGCCGTGGCTGATCTACGGGCTGATGCGCACCAGCGACGGCTTTTCCAGCACGGTGTCGGCCAGCAACGGGTTGTTTACCCTGATTGGTTTCATGGGCCTTTATGCGCTGCTGGGGCTGCTGTTCACGGTGCTGATGTATCGCGAGATCAGCGACGGCCCGGAGCGCAAGCATCCGGCCAAGGAAGCTTCGGTGATGGCGGACTGAGGCTGTTGGGGCGGACGCAGCCAACGCGCGCTTTCCTGGAACGCGAGAGAGGAGGAGGGCTTCATCCCTGCCATGTCAAAGCCATCCCGGCCATCCAATCCCGACCATGCCACAGGCGCAGCGCGGACGTTCTTTGTCACCACCCGAACCGCGGGCGGGAGGCCGCTCTTTCAAACCACCCGCATGGCGGAACTGTTGATCGATGTCCTTCGTGCGCAGGTCAAGCTGCGAAGATTTACGGTCCATGAGTTTGTGATCATGCCCGATCACGTCCATATTCTCCTGACGGTGCCGGGCGAGGTGAGCGTTGAGAAGGCGATGCAGTTCATCAAGGGCGGGTTCTCCTTGCGTGCGAAGAGAGAGTTGGATTTTTCCGGAGAGATTTGGCAGCGCGGATTTTCGGACGTGCGGGTATTGGATGAGCAGAGCTTTGAGCAGCATCGAGCGTATGTTCACAACAATCCGGTCAAGAGGGGGCTGGCAGAGGCGCCGGAGGAATATCCATTCGGCACAGCGTATTTGAAGATGCGCAAGCGGGTGGGGGCTAAAGCCCCGCACAGGGAAGGGGCAATGGACGGCACGACTGAAGTCGTGCCCTGACACTTCGTGCCTGACGTTTTGTGACTGACACTTCGTGCCTTGCGGGGAGTTGTGGGATGCGAGTTTAAAGATGCGCAAGCGCGCAGGGGCTGAAGCCCCGCACAGGGAAGGGGCAATGGACGGCACGACTGAAGTCGTGCCCTGACACTTCGTGCCTTGCGGGGATGGTGGGACAGGAGTTTGAAGATGCGCAAGGGTGCAGGGGCTAAAGCCCCGCATATGGAAGGGGCGATGGACGGCACGACTGAAGTCGTGCCCTGACACTTCGTGCCTGACATTTTGTGCCTGGCACTTCGTGTCTGATACTTCGTGCCCTGCGGGGAATTGGGGGATAGGAGTTTGAAGATGGGGAAGGGCGCAGGGGCTAAAGCCCCGCACATGGAAGGGGCGATGGACGGCACGACTGAAGTCGTGCCCTGACACTTCGTGCCTGACATTTTGTGCCTGACACTTCGTGCCCTACGGAGATGGTGGGACAGGAGCGGGCTGTACAAACTGTGGGTCTGGAACATTCGCTGAGCAGCGCGCGTTGTGAACGGAATCGATGCAGGAGGTTTGGGAGATGGGTTTTCTCTGGTTCTGGCTGGTTGCGGTGATGATTGTCGGCTACGTGGTGCTGGACGGGTTCGATCTGGGGGTGGGGGTGCTGCACCTGATCCTGCCGCGCACGGAGGTGGAACGCCGGGCCACGCTCGCCTCCATCGGGCCGGTATGGGACGGCAACGAGGTGTGGCTGCTGGCGGGCGGAGGCACGCTCTACTTCGCATTTCCGCTGCTCTACGCGTCGGCGTTCAGCGGATTCTATCTGCCGCTGATGATCGTGCTGTGGCTGCTGGTGCTGCGCGGCATCAGCGTGGAATTGCGCAACCATCTCGACCTGGGGGTGTGGCGCACGCTGCTGGACGGGGTCTTTGGCGTGGCCAGCGCGCTGCTCGCCATCTTCTACGGCGCGGCGCTGGCGAACGTGCTGCGCGGAGTTCCGTTGAACGCGGCCGGCTATTTCTTTCTGCCGCTGTGGACCAACTGGAGGCCGGGCGTGATGCCCGGGATTCTGGACTGGTACACGGTGATCGGCGGCCTGGTGGCGATTGTTGCGCTGACGCTGCACGGCGCGCTGTGGCTCACGATCAAGACCACCGGCGATCTGGAGCAGCGCGCCCGCGCGATTGCCAAGCCGCTGCTGGGCCTGCTGGTGCTGCTCACGCTTGTCAGCCTCATCGCGACGATTGCGGTGCGCTCGGCCAGTCTGGACAACTACTTCCGCTATCCCATCACCTTCATCGTGCCGGTGGGTGTGGTGGCGTGCCTGGGCGGCATCTGGTTCTGGAACCACGGGGGGCAGCCGGTGAAGGCATTCCTGGCCTCCTGCGGATACCTGTTCTTCATGCTGGCCGGGGCCTGCTGGGGCGTGTATCCGTCGTTGCTGCCGGCTACCACCGGCGCGGCTAACGACATCACCCTGAACCGCGCGCTGAGCGGCCCGCACACGCTGGCAGTGGGCCTGGCCTGGTGGGGATTCGGCATGGTACTGGCGGTGGGCTATTTCGTGCTGGTCTATTCCAAGTTCCGCGGCAAGGTGGATGTGGAAGCGGAGAGCCATTCGTAGCGGCCTCGGCGATCTTCGCAGGGAGGCGGGCGTCCCTTGCGGGCGCCCGTTCTGTTTTGGAACGCAGAAGCTGCATGGCGCTGCAGGGAACACAAAAACGGTAACCAATTCCGCCGTTGAGGGCATCCAAGCCCATGGAGCGGACAGCGTACTGCCCGCGGGAGGAGAAGAATGTCTACGCGCACTCATCATGAAACGACGCGGAACCCCCAGGATTCAAAAGCTGCCAAGATCAACAACCCAGACCACTTCCAACCCGAGCAGGTGAAGGACATCGCGAGCGTGATGAACGGGATTCTGGCCGATGTCTTTGCGCTCTACCTGAAGACCAAGAACTTCCACTGGCACATGAGCGGACCGCATTTCCGCGACTACCATTTGCTGCTTGACGAACAGAGCGCACAGATCTTTGCCATGACCGACGATATCGCCGAGCGGGTGCGCAAGGTGGGCGGGGTGACGCTGCACTCGATCGGCGAGATCGGCCGGCTGCAGCGCATTCACGACAACGATCAGGAGTATGTGGATCCGCAGGAGATGCTGCGGGAACTGCACGCCGATAATCTTTCGCTGGTGGACAGCCTGCGTGCCGCGCATGAGGTTACCGATCGCGCCAACGATTACGCGACCACCAGCATGATCGAAAACTGGATCGACGAGTCGGAACGGCGGGCGTGGTTCCTGTTCGAAGCCACGCGCTAGCCGGAATAATCAAGCTTGTAAACAACGGTGGCAGCGCTCGCGGGCGCTGCCACTTTTTTACAGCATCTTTATAACTCGTAAATCGTTCCGCTGCGTATGCCGCCTGTAATGCAATCTATAACTTAGGCACAAAATTCCGCATTCTTCGCGCTAGTCATCCGCGGATAACTCGTATCTTCCTACTTATTCATTGACAGTCGTACTCTAAGTGCCTGACGATGGTGACGGGTACCCATTTCATTTCAGGAGGTAAGTTATGCACCGCACGATCACCAGCAGTGTCCTGCTATCGTCCTTGCTTCTCACCGTGGCGGCAAATGCCAGTCCTCCGCCCGCTCCCGCGCCAGCCCTCCGTGTTAGCACCGGCGTGACTCCGCCTCAACCGCTCAACTCGATTTCTTTGATCGCGCCCGCTGAGTTCGCCGGGTTGTCGGTTCCCATTGGCACTTCGATCGTTGTTTCCTTTCTGGTGGATGAGACGGGCCATCCCCGCGACATCAGGATTGTGAAGGGCTACAACGTGATGTGGAATCTGCGCGCCGCCCAGGCCGTCCAGCATCTCCGCTATCTTCCTGCCCAGATGGATAACCAGGCTATCCCGATGAGGATGGATCTGGCCATCGCCGTCCATAAGTAATCCACTGCTACCCCGCAGATCCGGATAAGTTTGCGCTTTCTTCAGGCGAGATACCGCACTCGAAGTGCCCACTCGCACGGGAGATCTTTGTCTCCAAAGCAAGCTTGTCCGGACTGAGAATGGTTACTTGCGTCCACTTAGCAGGTGGCTTGCGCAAGAAGAATGAGACTCTTCTATTTGCGAAGAGCCGCAGCAAAGCCAACCGCATTCAGGGCGGGAAGAAGTTCCTGTGTTCATTGCAATGTAAACGGCGAGAGAGTCAGCGCCCGCGGAGGCTGGGTTCTTCTCTGCGGATGACCTCGATCAGATGCTTGTCCTCGGCGCTCAGGGCGGCCTTCTCCAGCAGATCGGGGCGATTGCGCAGCGTCTTGCGCAACTGCTGTTCGCGACGCCAGCGGCGAATCTGGCGGTGATCGCCGTTGAGCAGGACGTCGGGCACGCGCAGGCCGGCAAACTCGGCGGGCCGGGTGTAATGCGGGTAGTCGAGCAGGCCGCCGGCGCCATGCTGGGAGCGGGGCACGCCCTCCTGATCGGTGTCGATCTCGGCGTCGGCGGCGCCGAAGCTCTCGAACTCGCCGGAAGCCTGGTTGCCGAGAACGCCGGGCAGCAGGCGCATCACGGCATCCACCACGACCGCTGCGGCCAGCTCGCCGCCGCTCAGGATGTAGTCGCCGATGGAGAGCTCCTCATCGCAATAAAGCTCGTTGATGCGCTCGTCGACGCCTTCGTAGCGGCCGCAGAGCAGCACGATGCGGTCCAGCTTGGCCAGTTCGCGGGCCACGGGCTGCTGAAAGCGGCGGCCCTGCGCGGAGAGCAGAATCACGCGCGTCGATCCGGGGCTCCGCTCCGCCTTGGCGGGGATTTCCAGGGAGGTGAGCGCTTCGGCCAGCGGTTCGGGCTTGAGGACCATGCCCTCGCCGCCGCCGAAGGGGCGGTCGTCCACGGTGCGATGGCGGTCGTGGGTAAAGCTGCGCAGGTCGTGGATGCCGATCGACACCAGCTCATCCGCCAGGGCGCGGCGCACGATGCCGTGCTCGAAGATGCCGGCAAAGAAGGCGGGAAAGATGGTGAGAATGTCGAAGCGCATCAGGAAGATGATAAGGCCTGGCCGGCCGCTGGGCGGCCTGGCTACTTGCCTTGCGGGGGTGATGCGGGCAGGGTGTAGATCACCTCGCCGGGCTTGGCGTAGTGCAGCTTTTCGCGGGCTTCGCGCTCAATGGCGTCGGGGTCGGACTGAAGCTGCTGGACCTGCTGCTGCATATCAGCATTCTGCTGGCGCAGCTCCTGAATCTGCTGCTGGAGCTGGCGATCCTGTTCGCGCATCTGGTGCCATACCGAGAGACCGTGCTTGCCGTAGATCACATGCCAGGTGACGAGCAGCGCCAGCAGCACGACCACCACCGTGGAGGCCGGCCGCCAGACGCGCTGCGTCCATTCGGCAACTCTCTCGTGGCGGGGGACCGGCGCTGCCGGCGTTTTCGGTTTTCGGTCGGTACTCTCGTTCGGCATGAATCTCAATTCGATGCGGGGACGACCGGCCGTGCTGCGCCGGCCTTAGTCGCCCACCACAAATTTTTCCGCGGCTGTCCGCAGCGCCTGCATATCCTTCTCGCTGCGGGCCTCGGTATAGGCGCGCACCACCGGTTCGGTGCCCGACAGCCGGTAGCAGACCCACGAGCCGTCGTCGAGGACGAGCTTGAGGCCGTCGGTGCGCACCACCTGGGTCACCTTGCGGCCGCTCAGCTCCTTCGGATCCGCCTTCAACTTCTCAGTGAACGCGGCTTTGCGCTCCGGGGTCAAGCGGAAGTTCTCGCGAACCGGGTAATAGGAACCAACCTTGGCAAAGAGCTGCTGCAATTGTGCACCAAGACTGGTGCGGCGGACGGCAACCATCTCGGCGACCAGCAGTCCGGCGAGGATTCCATCCTTCTC
>DAIDLI010000013.1 GCA_027449545.1 Acidobacteriaceae bacterium
GGCGGGCAGGCATCGTTTGCTATCCACAGGGCAACGCGATCGTGCGGCTGCCTGGGGGACGCGGCAAGCCGTTGGGCTATGTCCCGGGCGGTGCTGATGGTGCCGTGGCCCTCCTGCACGGGGATGGCGGAGCAGTAGACCCCGGCGCGTGCGCCCGCCGCCTGCACTGCACGGATCCATGCGAAGACATACGCGGCCTGCTCCGGAAGCAGACGGCCGCCTTCTTCCTGGTCGAGAAAGATACGCACGGTGGCGGGAAAACCCTCGCGCCGGGCCGCGGCGAACGCCGCCTGGCCGTCGGCCCTGCCGAGCGCGGCAGCGTCGCCGCCCTGTAACTGCGCATCCATGCGGCCGTTGAAGAGCACCAGGAATCCGAACCCCTTCTGCTTGAGAAGTTCGCGCTTGCCGGCCCAGGTATTGCGGCTTTCTCCGGGTGGATTGTTGAGCCAGTAGCTGGTGTAGCGGAAGCTTTTGCGCAGGGCAGGCAGCGCGGCATCGCCTGGATATTGATTGCGGTCGAAGCCAACATAGCCGGCTTGCGCGGAGGCCAGATTGGCCACGCCGGCCAGCGCCGCGGCCAATGCGATGGCTGCCAAAATTGCGACCCTGCTCACTGGGCAGATTGTAGAACGTGCGGGCGAAAAGAGGGCGGCTTGGCGCCGGCTATCGCGCGGGTGGAGTGAACGCCGGTTGGGCCGCTGCGGTAGGAACGTATTGGGATGAGGACGGTCGCGCACGCGGCTGTTGGCGCGCCGGCGTTCTGTCTGCAGCTTCCGAATCCCGCGGTAACTCCGGTTGCGGCTCCCGCAAAGGCGAACCGCAGGTCGCCGGCACGTTCGCCATTTGTCTCTCGAAGATCCTGAAGCTGGGATGGCCGGGACGCAGCGTGACCCAGTAGCTGGACTCGGTCAGCAGCGGCTTGTGCTGCTTGACGAGCTGATGGCGCAGAATTTTGATTCCGCACAGCAGGTTGTTGCGCGGCTGAAGGATGGTCTTGGCGGGGTCGTGTTCGGGCAGGTACTTGTCGCGTGCCCAGTTGAAGTGGCAGCCGTAGCGCACGCTGTCCATGTACGTGAGCTGCAGCAGGCCTTCCTGGCGCACGGTGCGGTGGGTGACGCTGTCGATCACCGCTACCTGCGGATCGTTGTGCTTCACATCGGCAGTGGGACGCAAGCCGGCCTCGGCGCCTGCCAGCGCCTGGAAGAAGTAAGCCCAGAAGGCGCGGCGGCTGGCTCTGCTCATCCAGCGGAAGCGCGGGCACACCGGGGCCACCGCCGCGGCGCGCCGCGCCGAGAGCATGTCGCGCGGGATGGCCCTCTCGATCATGCGGTTCCAGGCGGGATTCCAGGGGTCGCCGTCGCCCAGTTCAACTTTCTTGATGGCAATGGGCGTGGGGGGAACCGGATTGGTCTGCACCGGCGGGCGGGAAGGCATTGCGGGCGGTGCGGCCTGTCCTCCGCAGTGTCCCGCGGCCAAGGAAAAGACGATGACCATCGCCACTCCTGCAATCCGTCGCGCTCCGCTCTTGCTGGCCCTCTGCATCATGAATCCCACCGTCGCGCTGCCTCGCTCCAGCCCTGAAGTGCGGCACCCGACGCCGCTTTCCTCACGCTCATGGGATGCGCCTGGCAGTTACGGAATTGCTTTGCGGGAATCCAGCCGGGCACGTTCGTCGGGTTATGACCCTACGTGCAAAGTAGGGAAGCTGGTGACTTTTCTCGGCGGAGATTGAGATCACACTCGTAGGTGGATTTCCGGAAGAGCGGAAAGAGTTTTCCCGGCCCCCCCCAGAGGTCCGTGCCATGGCCACATGCATCGTCTATGTCGGGGAGGACACCTGCCATCGCATCCCGGTTCTCGCGGCGGCGGGCTACACCGTGGAGCAGTTCAGTCTGCCGCTCCGGTGCGCCGAGAGCCTGGGCGCAGTGCGGGCGGAAGCGGTGTTGTTTACCGAGGAAGCGGCGACCGGGGAATTATTGGAGGTGGTGCGCAGCTCTTGCGATTCACCCCTGATCCTGTTCCGCCAAAGTCACAGCGGTTTGATCGAAGCGGCGTTCGATCTTGTGGTGCGGGTTCTCGAGCCGCCAGAGGCCTGGTTGGTGGAACTGAAGACATTGATTGAGAAGCGTCGGCGCCGTGGTTCACGCCTGCCGGCTGAGGAGGTAGAGGAACCGGACGCGGCCAAGTATGTTGCGCCTTCCCCCGAGGGACTGACCATGGAACCGCCGCGCATGGATAGCATCAGGTTCTTACCGGCTGGAAATTGAGGCCAAAGAGGCGCATACTGCGGCGATGCGGCAGGCTTGCGCTTGCGCATGAGTCCAATCGCTTTTTCGCGCGTCATACCTACATGGCCGCGCGTCCGGCGGAGAGCCGGTCCGCGGCAGCTTGTCCGAACCAGCCAGAAGTTGATAGGAGCGAGTTCATGCCCGCAGCAGCCCCGCTTCCCCACAATCTGGGGGAACTGCGCGCCACCAGCCAGTATGCCGAAGCGCGCCTGAAGAACCGCAGCGTCAAGGACGAGATGCGCGCCAACCTGATCGCGCGCCTTCAGTCCGGCGAGACGATCTTCCCCGGAATCATCGGGTATGAAGATACGGTGGTACCGCAGATCGTCAACGCCATTCTCTCGCGGCAGAACTTTATTCTGCTGGGATTGCGGGGCCAGGCCAAGAGCCGGATTTTGCGCGCGCTCACGGCACTCTTCGATGAGCAGATGCCTTACTTGGCCGGCTGCGAGATTCGTGACAACCCGTACCGGCCGCTGTGCAAACGCTGCCGCGATTTGCTTGCCAAGCATGGTGATTCCACCCCGATCGCGTGGCTGGGCCGCGACGAACGCTACGTGGAGAAGCTGGCCACGCCCGATGTGACCATCGCTGACCTCATCGGAGACCTGGATCCCATCAAAGCGGCGCGCGGCGGCGAGGACCTGTCGAGCGAACTCACGATGCACTACGGGCTGCTGCCCCGCGCCAATCGCGGGCTGTTCGCCATCAACGAACTGCCGGATCTCGCCGGAAAAATTCAGGTGGCGCTGTTCAACATCATGCAGGAGGGCGACGTGCAGATGAAGGGATATCCGGTGCGCCTGGAATTGGATGTGGCGCTGGTGTTCAGCGCCAACCCCGAGGACTACACCGCGCGTGGCAAGATCATCACACCGCTCAAGGACCGCATCGGTTCCGAGATTCGCACCCACTATCCCGAAACACTGGAAGAGGGGATTGCGATCACGGCGCAGGAGGCGTGGGCGGAGCGCGGCATCAAGCTCGAAATTCCGCAGTTCGTCCGCGAAATTGTGGAGCAGGTGGCCTTCACGGCGCGCGAGGACAAGAAGATCGACAAGCGCAGCGGCGTCAGCCAGCGTCTGCCCATCTCCACGCTGGAGTTGGTGGTTTCCAACGCCGAACGGCGTGCTCTGCTGAATGGAGACAAGCTGGTTCTGCCGCGGGTCTCCGATATCTACGCTGCGATGCCCGGCATTACCGGAAAGCTGGAGCTGGAGTACGAGGGCGAGATGCGCGGCGCCGATACGGTGGTGCGCGATCTCATCCGCGCCGCAGTGGGCAAGATCTACAGCCGTTACTTCGATGGCGAAGACACGCAGCAGATCGAGATGTGGTTCAATCTGGGCGGCACGTTCAAGCTTGAAGATCGCGAGCCGGACGCGCACGCGGTGAAGGAGCTGCACGAGATTCAGGGCCTCTTCGACAAGCTGGCCGCGGTTGGCGTTAAGCCGTCGGATGCGGCGCCCATGGTGGTTGCCGCGGCGGAGTTTCTGCTCGAGGGCCTGGTAGCGCACCGCAAGCTGAGCCGCAATGAGGATCGCGGCTTTACCGCGGCGGAGACTCAGGCGCGCAAGGAGCGGCAGGAGCTGGAGATCGAGTACGAAGACTGGCAGCGCGCCCGGCGCGGTTCGCGGCGTGGAGGATTCAATTAGAGCAGGGAACAAGGGAATGAGGGAACGGTTAAGCTGCGCTGTGCCGTCGGCGACCGCGAGCCAGGAGCTGATAGCTGGTGCTGGTAGTGAAACCGCCAGGAGTTGCTGAATGAAGCGCGTCCGTTACAGCAAATATGCCGGCGACCTGGCCTCCGAGATCGATCTCGAAGACCTGCTGCAGGCGTTGTCGGATTTTTTTCTTGATTCCGGATTCTATGATCCGTATTCGAGATTCCAGGATCTCGACAACACGCTTGATGATCTGAAGGAAGCGCTGCGCCGCGCGCTCGAAGATGGCGACTTCTTTGACCAGAATCTGCGCGACCAGCTTGACCAACTCGCGGCGCAGGGCAAGCTCGACGAGCTGATCGACAAGCTCATCGAGCGCATGGAGCAGGCCAACTACATCTCCTCATCGCAGCCGTGGCAGGACAGCGAGCGGAGTCCGCAGGCCGGTGGCGGTGTTGGTAAGGTCGAGGGCGAGGTGCGCTTCGAGGTCACCGACAAGAGCCTCGACTTCCTCGGCTTCAAGACGCTGCGCGATTTGCTTGGCTCGCTGGGCAAGTCGAGTTACGGAAGGCATGACACGCGGCACTGGGCTACGGGCATCGAGACCAGCGGCGGCTCGCAGCCGTACCAGTTCGGTGATGTGCTGAACCTCGACACTACAGCCACGCTCAATTCGGCCATCCAGCGGGAAGGCGTCGGGCTGCCGCTCAACCTGGAATACGAGGACTTGCACGTGCACCAGTGCGAGTACCAGAGCTCCTGCGCCACGGTGGTGATGCTGGACTGCTCGCACTCGATGATCCTGTACGGGGAAGACCGCTTTACGCCGGCCAAGCGTGT
>DAIDLI010000014.1 GCA_027449545.1 Acidobacteriaceae bacterium
GTGAAGGCGCAGATGGTGAATGCATAGGAGCTGACAGCGATCCGCGGTCAGCTGGTTGTGCTGGAAGTGAGCGCCGCAGCCACCATGCAAGTTGTGTCCTCCGGTTCATCGAACGCAGCATCGCACGGCAATTCTGAACTGACAGCCGATCGCTGGCAGCTAGAAGGGGATTATGAGCAATACACCAAAGACACTATTTGAAAAGGTCTGGGAGCAGCACGTAGTGGCGGAGCCGAAGGGCGAGCCCACGCTGCTTTATATCGATTTGCAACTGGTGCACGAGGTCACGTCGCCGCAGGCGTTCGAGGGGCTGCGTTTGGCCGGGCGCAAGGTGCGCCGTCCCGATCGCACTATCGCCACCATCGATCACAATGTGCCGACTACGATTGAGGGCCGGCTGAACATCGTGGATCAGATTTCGGCCAAGCAGATTTCCACGCTGCGCCAGAACTGCAAGGACTTCGGCGTCGAGCTCTACGACATCGACTCGCGCGAGCAGGGCATTGTGCACGTCATCGGCCCTGAGCTGGGCATCACCAAGCCGGGCATGACGATCGTGTGCGGCGACTCGCACACCTCGACGCATGGCGCGTTCGGCGCGCTGGCCTTCGGCATTGGCACCAGCGAGGTGGAGCACGTGCTGGCGACGCAGACGTTGCCGCAATCCAAGCCCAAGACCTTCCGCATCGCGGTCGAAGGCAAGCTGCCGCAGGGCGTCACTGCCAAGGACATCATCCTGGCCATCATCGGCAAGATCGGCACCGATGGCGCCACCGGCTATGTGATCGAATACGCCGGCTCGGCCATCCGCTCGCTGTCGATGGAAGGCCGCATGACGGTGTGCAACATGAGTATCGAGGCCGGCGCGCGGGGGGGCATGATCGCTCCCGACGAGACGACGTTTGCGTACTTAGAGGGGCGTAGATTTAGTCCAAAAGGAGAAGCGTGGGAACGCGCGGTGGAGGAGTGGAAGAAGCTGCCCACCGATCCCGGTGCGAAGTACGATCGCGAACTGGTGATCGACGCGGCGACGCTGGCTCCGTATGTAAGCTGGGGCACCAGCCCGGGCATGGTGGCGCCGGTGACGGCAAGCGTGCCCGATCCCGCGGCTGCGCCGAACGAGCTCGATCGCAAGTCGTTTGAGCGGGCGCTGGAGTACATGGATCTGAAGGCCGGCACGCCACTGGCCGAAGTTGCCATCGACCGCGTCTTCATCGGCTCCTGCACCAACGGGCGCATCGAGGATCTGCGCGCCGCCGCCAAAATCGCGGCCGGTCACAAGGTTTCCTCGCGGGTGCACGCGATGGTGGTGCCCGGTTCGCAGCAGGTGAAGGCGCAGGCAATCGAAGAGGGCCTGGACAAGGTCTTCAAGGAGGCCGGCTTTGACTGGCGCGAGCCCGGCTGCTCGATGTGCCTGGGCATGAACCCCGACATTCTTTCGCCGGGCGAGCGTTGCGCCTCGACCAGCAACCGCAACTTCGAAGGCCGCCAGGGGCGCGGCGGACGCACCCACCTGGTTTCGCCGGAGATGGCCGCGGCAGCCGCAATCGCCGGGCACTTTGTCGATATTCGCAACTGGGAAGTGCGCGAGGAGGTAACCGCCTAATGGAACCGTTCAAGACACTCACATCGCTGGCCATGCCTCTCGACCGCACCAACGTCGATACAGACCAGATCATCCCCAAACAGTTCCTCAAGCGCATTGAGCGCACCGGCTACGGCGACTTTCTGTTCTTCGACTGGCGGCAGACGCAGGAGGGCAAGCCGGTTGCGGATTTCGTGATCAACGACCCGCGGTACAAGGGCGCGCAGATTCTGGTGGCCGGCAAGAACTTCGGCTGCGGATCGAGCCGCGAGCATGCGGCCTGGGCGCTCAGCGACTATGGTTTCCGCGTGGTGATCGCGCCGACCTTCGCCGATATCTTCTTCTCGAACGCCGGTAAGAACGGCATCGTGCTGGCGCGGCTGACCGAGGGTGAAGTCGAAACTCTTCTCCAAAACGCGCAAAAGATCCCCGGCTACAAGCTGACGGTGTCGCTGGAGGAGCAGACGGTGAAGGACGATCGCGGCTTCAGCGCGAAGTTCGACATCGATCCCTTCCGCAAGTTCTGTCTGCTGGAAGGTCTCGACGATATCGGCCTGACGCTGCGCCACGCCGCCGAGCTGGACAGGTTCGAGCAGCAGCACGAGGCAGCCACCTGGCTGCGGGCGAAGTAAAGCGGTACCTACCTGGTCTCCCCAGGTTCCGCGTGGGGGACCTGGGAGACCACACATTTTCATCCATCGGCGACTGGCGCCGCGAACGCAGCTAGCTTCGCCGGAGGCAGAACTCAACAGCAGTGCGAAAAAGCTGATCGCTGACAGCTGACAGCCGGTTTCAAGGAGCAACGACCATGGCCACCAAGGAAGGTTCCAACGCACATCTGAACACGCCGACGCGTCTTACGGGCGCGGAGATCATGTGGGCCACGCTGACGGGCGAGGGCGTGGACACGGTGTTCGGCTACCCGGGCGGCGCGATTCTGCCGGCGTATGACGCGCTGCGCAAGTTTCCCATCCGGCATGTGCTGGTGCGGCATGAGCAGTCGGCGGCGCACATGGCCGACGGCTATGCGCGCGCTTCGGGCAAGGTGGGCGTGGCCATTGCCACCAGCGGTCCCGGCGCGACCAACCTGATCACCGGCATCGCCACGGCCATGCTCGATTCGATCCCCATGGTCTGCATCACCGGCAACGTCTCCAGCAAGATTCTGGGCACCGACGCCTTCCAGGAGGTGGACATCACGGGCATTACGCTGCCGGTGACCAAGCACAACTTCCTGGTGACCAAGACCGAGGATGTGGCGCAGGCGCTGCGTCATGCCTTCCAGATCGCGCGCTCCGGCCGGCCCGGGCCGGTGCTGGTGGATATTACCAAGGACGCGCAGCAGGGAACCGCGATCTTCGACTTCGAAGCGGCCAAGCCCAAGCCGTATCGCCCGCACCCCATGCTGAGCGTGAAGGACACGGCGCTGGCTGAGGCGGCGGAGCTGATCCGCAACGCCAAGAAGCCGGTGATCCTGGCCGGGCACGGCGTGATCGAGTCGGGCGCCATGGAGCAGGTGCGCACGCTGGCCGAGCGGGCGCAGATTCCCGTGGCTCTGACGCTGCTGGGCCTGGGCGGCTTCCCGGCCTCGCACCCGCTGAATCTGGGCATGATGGGCATGCACGGCGAGGCATGGGTCAATCACGCGATCCAGGAAGCGGATCTGCTCATCGCCTGCGGCATGCGCTTTGATGATCGCGTGACCGGCAAGCTGACCGACTACGCGCTCAAGGCCAAGAAGATTCACATTGAGATCGATCCCTCCGAGATCAACAAGAACGTGAAGGTGGATGTGGCGCTGATCGGCGATCTGCGCCAGGTGCTGGAAGATCTGCTGCCGCGCATCGGCGGCCGCGACGGTGCCGCGTGGCTCAAGACCATCGACGCCAGCAAGGGCGCGGTGGCGGTGCGCGACATCAAGAACCTGCCCGACTCCGGCCATCTGTATGCCGCGCACGTGATGCACGACCTGTGGCGGATCACCGGCGGCAACGCCATCGTGGTGACGGACGTGGGCCAGCACCAGATGTGGGAGGCGCAGTACTACCACCACGAGCATCCGCGCACGTTGGTCACCTCCGGCGGACTGGGCACCATGGGGTTCGCGCTGCCCGCGGCCATCGGCGCCAAGTTTGGCAGCCCGGGCAAAGACGTGTGGGTGGTCGCGGGCGACGGCGGCTTCCAGATGACGGCGGCGGAGCTGGCCACCATCGTGCAGGAGAAGATCAAGATCAACATCGCCATCATCAACAACGGCTATCTGGGCATGGTGCGCCAGTGGCAGGAGTTCTTCTACGAGAAGAACTACCAGTCCACGCCGCTGGTGAGCCCCGACTTTGTGAAGCTGGCCGATGCCCACGGCATCCCGGGGCGCGCGGTGCGCACCCGTGCCGAAGTGGCCGAGGCGGTGGAGCAGGCGCGTTCGACGAACGGGCCGTTCCTGCTCAACTTCATGGTGGAGAAAGAGGACTCGGTGTATCCGATGATCCCCGCCGGCAGCGCCCTGCATGAGATGCTGCGCCGCCCCGGCCACCGCGGCAAGGATCCGCTGGAAGAGACGGCCGGAGAGTAGCGGGGGCAGAGAACAGAGAACAGAGAACAGAGAACAGAGAACAGAGAACAGAGAACAGAGAACAGAGAACAGAGAACAGAGTTCCCGGAGGTCAGACGGGAGTGCTTTGGTTATGTCCTCATTCCGGGAGTTGAAAGTCTGGCAACGATCGATGCAGTTGACGGTTGCAATCTACAAGCTGACCCAGGATTTTCCACACGAGGAGCAATACGGACTCACCCATCAAATCAGGCGTGCTGCAGTTTCGCTGCCAAGTAATATTGCCGAAGGTCACGGGCGGCTGAATACCGGTGAGTTTCGGCAGTTCCTGGGCATCGCGCGGGGCTCGAACTCCGAATTGCAGACGCAACTGCAGATTGCTCGCGAGCTCAAGATGGGGAAGCCCAGCCTCATCGATGAGGCTGAGAATCTGTCGCATGAAGTTGGCAAGATGATTTACGCGATTCTGGAATCGACCAAAATTAGCCAGGGGAACACGGATCACTGATCACTGTTCACTGTTCACTGATCTCTGACCCCTGATCTCTGATCTCTGGAAAGGCCTTTATGCTGCATACCTTCGTTGCATACGTTGAAGATTTGCCGGGCGTGCTGACGCGCGTGGCTTCGCTGTTCCGGCGGCTGAACATCAACATCAACTCGCTCACGGTGGGGCGCAGCGAGCGGCCCGGGTTGTCGCGGCTCACGCTGGTGTGCGAGGCCTCGGCCGAGGCCGGCCACCGCATCCGCGCCAGCCTGTTCAAGCTGGAGAACGTGGTGGACGTGGACGACATTGCCCACGCGCCGGCGGTGACGCGCGAGCTGGCGCTCATCAAGGTGGCGGTCACGCCGCAGAGCCGCTCGCAGATCTTCGACCTGGTGGAGGTCTTCCGCGCCCGCATCGTCGATCTGACATCGGAGTCGCTGATGATCGAGATGACCGGTGTGGAGAGCAAGATCGAAGGGCTCATCGAGGTGCTGCGCGAGGACGAAGGCCGGATTCTGGAGATCTGCCGCAGCGGCAAGATGACCATGCGCCGCGGCCATCACGTGAGCAGCGTGCTGCGCGCGATGGGCGCCGGCGAAGAAGCGGAAGCAGCGAATGGGGGCGCGGCACAGGAAGAAGGCCTGCCCAGCAGCATCGAATAAAATCGAGTCAGAAAAGGATAATCGAGGATGGCGACAACGTTTTACGACAACGATGCGGACCTGTACCTTATCCAGTCCAAGAAGGTAGCCATTATTGGCTACGGATCGCAGGGCCACGCCCATGCGCTGAACCTGAAGGATTCTGGCGTGCAGGTGAAGGTCGGCCTGGCCAAGGGCTCCAAATCCATTGCCAAGGCGCAGAACGCCGGGCTGGAAGTGGACACGGTCGCCGGCGCGACCCAGTGGGCGGACGTGGTGATGGTCCTGGTTCCCGACCAGACCGCGGCCAAGGTCTACAACGAGGAGATCGGCCCCAACCTCAAGGCGGGCTCGCTGCTGCTGTTCGCGCACGGCTTCAACATCCACTTCAAGACCATCGTCCCCGCGGCGGGCATTGACGTGGGCATGGCCGCGCCCAAGGCGCCGGGCCACCGCGTCCGCGAGGTGTTCACCGAGGGCGGCGGCGTCCCCGGGCTGATCGCCGTCTTCCAGGATGCCACCGGCAACGCCCACGCGCTCACCCTCAGCTACCTGAAGGGCATTGGCTGCACCCGCGCCGGAGTGCTGGAGACCACCTTCAAGGAAGAGACCGAGACCGATCTCTTTGGCGAGCAGGCCGTGCTTTGCGGCGGCGTCAGCGCGCTGATCAAGGCTGGTTACGAAACCCTGACCGAGGCCGGCTACCAGCCGGAGAGCGCCTACTTCGAGGTGCTGCACGAGCTCAAGCTGATCGTGGACCTGATCTATCGCGGCGGCCTGGCCTACATGCGCTACTCCATCTCGGACACCGCCGAGTGGGGCGACTACGTAAGCGGCCCGCGCGTGATCAACGAGGAGAGCAAGAAGGCTATGAAGCAGATCCTCGCCGAAATTCAGGACGGCACATTCGCCAAGCGCTTCCTGGCCGACCAGAACTCCGGCCGCAAGGAGTTCCTGGCCTTCCGCGAAGCCGAAGCCAAGCACCCCATCGAGATCGTGGGCAAAAAGCTGCGCGCCCAGATGCCCTTCCTGGATCCGGTGACGGTGGAAGAAGTCTCGAAGACGCGGTAGAAAGACAGCCCTAAAACAGCCCCTAGCTGCCAGCTTTCAGCTACTAGCTAGGGGCTTCCTGTTTCTGGGGCCACGGCGCGGGAGAGCGTGAATCGTCAACCCGCCTTCCGCAGCTTGCGTTCGGCCGCGAGTCGCCGCAGGATCGCTCGCAGCACCCGTGCCGATCAGGATGCCCCCCGCTCCGGCAATGGCCTTCGCCTGTAAAATTGAACCCATACCCCCGCCTCGTCATCGCCACGGGAGGCCTCTTGCTTTATTGGCTGCTCTACGAAAAGCTATTTCCGTTCTTTCACCCGTTCCGGATCTTCCGCTACCTGACCTTCCGCACGGCGTTCGCGTCGCTCACGGCGCTGCTGATTGCGCTGTTCATCGGCCCGTGGGTGATTCGCATGCTGCGCGAGTTCCAGATCGGGCAGTTCGTGCGCGAGGATGGGCCCCAGTCGCACCTGAAGAAGACGGGCACGCCCACCATGGGCGGCGTGCTCATCTGCATCGCCATCCTGCTGCCCACGGTGTTGTGGTCCGATCCCGCCAATCCCTTTGTCTGGGTGGCGGTGTTTGCCACCGCGGCATACGGCGCCATCGGGTTTGCCGATGACTACATCAAGGTGGTGCGCCGGCGCAGCCTGGGTCTCACGGCCCGCGCCAAGCTGTTCTGGCAGGGCGTGGTGGGCATTGTCGTCGCCGTTTCGTTGCTGATCCTGCAGCAGTTCAAGCTGTTTTCCACGCGACTGAACGTGCCCTTTTTCAAGAGCCTGCACCCCGACCTGCTGTGGCACCTGTGGCCGGCCACGCTGCCCCACCTGGGCGTGATCGCGTTTCTGCCCTTCGTCATCTGGGTCACGCTGTGGCTCTCGCTCTCGTCGAACGCCGTGAACCTGACGGATGGGCTCGACGGCCTGGCCATCGGTTGCACCATCATTGCCGCCGGCGCGCTCACGGTGCTCACTTATGTCAGTGGCCACGTGGTGTTCGCCGATTACCTCGAGCTCCAGCGCATGCCTCCGGTGGGCGAGCTCACGGTGTTCTGCGGCTCCATGGTCGGGGCCTCGATCGGCTTTCTCTGGTACAACGCCCACCCCGCCGAGGTCTTTATGGGCGACGTGGGCTCGCTGGCCCTGGGCGGGGCCATCGGCACGGTCGCCATCGTCATCCGCCAGGAGCTGCTGCTGCCCTTTATCGGCGGCATCTTCCTGATCGAGGCGTTCTCGGTGATGTTGCAGGTGGGCAGCTACAAGCTGCGCAAGAAGCGAATCTTCAAGATGGCGCCCCTGCACCACCACTTCGAGCAGCTTGGCTGGCAGGAATCCAAGGTGATCGCCCGCTTCTGGATCGGCGCGCTGGTGTTTGCATTGTTTGCACTCACCACGTTGAAACTCCGCTAAACCGGCGCCCCCGCACCGCCCGCGCAGGCACAATAGAGGTGCCGCCGGGGCTGCGCTTCGGGGTGCCGTAGGATAGACCCATGATGGAACTGAAAGGCAAAAAGGTTCTGGTGGTCGGGCTGGGCAAGTCCGGCCTGGCCGCGGCGCTGTTTTTGCGCCACAAGGGCGCGCAGGTCACGGTTTCGGACGTGCGCTCGGCCGAGTCGCTGGCCAAGGAGATTCCCGCCCTGCTGGAAGAGGGCATTATGGTGGAGGCGGGCGGCCACGGGCTGCTGACCTTCCGCCGCCAAGATCTGATCGTGGTCAGCCCGGGCGTGCCGCTGGATACGCCGGAACTGGTGCAGGCGCGCAGCTTCGGCCTGCCGGTGATCGGCGAACTGGAGCTGGCCGCGCGCTTCCTCAAGGGGAAGATTCTGGCCATCACCGGCTCCAACGGCAAGACCACCACCACGGCCCTGCTGGGCGCGATTCTGCAAGAGGCAGGGTTTCAGGTGCTGGTGGGCGGCAACATCGGTGTGCCGGTGATCTCGCTGGTGGAGCAGAGCAGTGAGGAGACCTGGTCCGTGCTCGAAGTCTCCAGCTTTCAACTGGAGAGCACCGAGCAGTTTCATCCCGCGGTGGCCGTCATCCTCAACATCACGCCCGACCATCTGGACCGTCACGGCAGCTTTGAGAACTACGCGCGCGCCAAGGAGCGCATCTTTGCCGCGCAATCGGGCAGCGACGCGGTGGTGCTGAACGCCGACAACCCGCGCACGGCGCAGGCGGCGGCGCGCTCCAACGCGCAGGTTCTGTGGTTCTCGATCGAGCACTCGGTGCGCCAGGGCGCCTGGGTCGACGGCGGCTACCTCGTCCATCGCGGCGCGCCCGATGGCGAGATCGAGCGCATCATGCCGCTGAGCAAGATTCCGCTCAAGGGCGAGCACAACGTGGAGAACGTGGTGGCGGCGGTCTGCGCGGCGCGCCAGGCCGGCGCATCGGTTGCCGCGATCGCCCGCGCCATTGAGAAGTTCCAGGCAGTGGAGCATCGCCTGGAGTATGTAGCTACGGTCAACGGCGTCGAGTTCTACAACGACTCCAAGGCCACCAACGTGGATGCCACTGCCAAGGCGATTGCCGCGTTTTCCGGCGGCGTGCACCTTATCCTGGGCGGCAAAGACAAGGGCTCCGATTACACCACACTGTCTGATCTGCTGCGCCAGCGGGTGCGCGCGGTGTACACCATCGGCTCGGCCGCGGCCAAGATCGAGTCGCAGCTGCGCGGAGTGGTTTCGCTGCACTCCTGCGAGACGCTGGAGCGCGCGGTGAATACCGCTGCGACGGCGGCACGTGCGGGCGAAGTAGTGCTGCTGGCTCCGGCCTGTTCCAGCTTTGACCAGTTCGACAGCTACGAGCACCGCGGCCGGGTCTTCAAGGACCTGGTCCATGACCGCCGCCTCACCATGCGGCAAAACGCGTAAGGTTTTCTCCGGAACGGCGATTGGAAACACCGGGGCCTGAGGCCCTGAATTCTGGCAGTGCAGGGCGGGTATGGCAAAGCGGGTCGGCGTCGATAAATGGATGTTCTTCATTACCCTGCTGCTTGTGGTTGCCGGGCTCGCGATGGTCTTTTCCGCCTCCGCCGTCGTGGCGCAGGCGCGCTACCACTCGCCCTACACGTTTGTCGGCAAGCAGGCCATCTGGGCGTTGGCCGGGGTCTTCGCCATGCTGGCGCTGATGCGCATCGACATCAGCAGCTACAACTCGCCGCGCTTCATCTATGCCGCGCTGTGCATGACGACGCTGCTGCTGGTGGCCGTCTTCTTCTTTCCCGACTCGCACAACACCCACCGCTGGATCCGCTTCGGCAGCTTCTTCACCTTTCAGCCGTCGGAGATCGCGAAGCCGGTGCTGGTGCTGTTTCTGGCCTGGTTCCTGCAGTACCGCCTGGACGCGATGCGCGACTGGCGCAACACGCTGCTGCGCGCTGTGATCGTCCCTGTGGCCTTTATGCTGCTGGTGGTGAAGCAGCCCGACCTGGGGACGGCGCTGGTGCTGGGCGGGGTGACCGCGATGATGCTGATCCTGGCCGGGATGGAGTGGCGTTACCTGCTGGGCGGGATCGCGATCGCGCTTCCGCCGCTGCTGGGCCTGCTGTTTCTGGTGCCCTGGCGGCGGCAGCGCATGCTGGCCTTCATGCATCCGGGCATCGATCCGCAGGGCGCGGGATTTCACATCACGCAGTCGCTCATCGCCGTGGGGACGGGCGGCTTTGCCGGGCGCGGCTACATGGAAGGCATGCAGAAGCTCTTCTATCTGCCCGAAGCATCCACTGACTTCATCTTCGCCAACATCGGTGAGGAACTGGGCTTCATCGGCGCCATGGCCATCGTGCTGCTGTTCGTCATCTTTGCGGTGCGGGGCCTGCGTGCGGCCTTCCGCTCGCGCGATCCGTTCGCCCGCATGGTGGCCTTCGGCCTTACGGTGACGATTCTGCTCCAGGCCTTCTTTAACATCAGCGTCGTGCTCTCGCTGGTGCCCACGAAAGGTATCCCGCTGCCGCTTATCTCCTCCGGCGGAACCTCGTTGTTCTGTACCCTGGCTTCCATCGGCGTGCTGCTGAGCATCACCCGGCAAACGGAGTGAGAAAGACAAGAGAACAGGGAACGAGGGAACAAGGGAACAGAGCGAGGAGTGGACGTTGTTGGAAGATAAGCCAGAATGAATGAACCACGTATCTCTGCTCTCTGCTCTCTGCTCTCTGCTCTCTGACCACTGATCTCTGACCACTGACCACTGACCACTGACCTCTGTTATGCTACGCGTCCTCATTGCCGGTGGTGGTACAGGCGGGCACATCATCCCCGCGCTGGCGGTGGCGCGCGAGCTGGTCGCGCGGCATCAGGCCGAGGTGGTCTTTGTGGGCACGGCGCGCGGGCTGGAGACGAGACTGGTGCCCGAGGCCGGCTTTGCGCTGCGGCTCATCGAGGTGGGGCCGCTCAAGAACGTCTCGCTGCTCACGCGCGCCCGCACCATGGCGCGGCTGCCGATGAGCATCTTCGACTGCGGCAAGATCATTCGTGAATTTCAGCCCGGCGTGGTCTTTGGCGTGGGCGGTTACGCCTCGGGGCCGGCGATGGCTGCCGCGGTTCTGCGCAAGGTGCCGGCCATGGCCTTCGAGCCGAATGCCATGCCCGGGCTTGCCAATCGTCTGGTAGGAAAAAGGGTGCAGGCCGCGGCGGTGAACTTTCCCGGTGCGGCGCAGTGGTTCCGCAACGCCGAGGTCACCGGCATCCCGGTGCGCCCGGAGTTCTTCGCGCTTGAGGCGCCGACCGCGGCCGGCCAGCACTTACTGATCTTCGGCGGATCGCAGGGGGCGGGCATCCTCAATACGCATCTGCCGCAGGTGATCCGGCCGCTGCTGGAAGCGGTGCCTGGGCTGACCGTGTTGCACCAGAGCGGGCTCCGCCACATCGAGGCCACGCAGAAGGCCTATGAAGCCAGCGGCGCCGATCCCGCGCGGTGGCAGGTGCGGGCGTTTCTCGACGACATGCCGGCGCGGTTTGCGCAGGCGCATCTTGTGCTCTCGCGCAGCGGCGCATCGACGGTGGCAGAGGAGGCCGCGGCAGGGAAGCCGGCGCTGCTGATTCCCTTTGCCGCCGCCGCCGATGACCACCAGCGCCGCAACGCCGAGGCCATGGTGGCGGCCGGCGCGGCGGCGATGCTGACGGAAACCGAGATGCTGGAGACCAACAAGCTGCTGAACGCGCTGGTGGAGTTGCTGGGCGCGCCGGAGCGGCTGGCCGGCATGGCCGCCGCCGCGCGGACGCAGGCTCATCCAGATGCGGCGGCGAGGATTGCGGATCGGTTGGCGGAGCTGGGCGGGAGCTTGGTGTAGGGAAGATGTGTCGTGTTTTCCCAGGTCCCCTTCGGGGGACCTGGGGCACCCGGCTTTGTTGATTCGTGCGCAC
>DAIDLI010000015.1 GCA_027449545.1 Acidobacteriaceae bacterium
TTTCTGGTTCTCTTTGTGTCGCTTTCCCTGCCGCTACACTCCTGCCGGCTTAGGGTTGGCGGGGTCGAACTTGGCCACCTGGATCTTCTTGGCCAGGCCGAGCTTGGCCAGGATCCAGATACCCCAGAAGTTGGGGTCGACCTCGTACCAGGTGAGACCGTGGCGGGCGCTCACAGGGTGAGCGTGGTGATTGTTGTGCCAGCCTTCGCCGCCGGTCAGCAGCGCCACCCACCAGCTGTTGCGCGAGTCGTCGCGGGTCTGGAAGCGGCGGCTTCCCCACAGGTGCGTGGCCGAGTTCACCAGCCAGGTGGCGTGCAGGCCCAATGTGACGCGGAGAAACACTCCCCACAGCAGCATGCCCAGCGCGTTGACCGGGCCGCCGAAGGCCCAGCCGAGACCAAACAGCAGCAGGCCGCTGATGACCATCGGTACCCAGTGCCACTTGCTCAGCCACACATGGAAGCGGTCGCGGGCCAGGTCGGGCGAGTACCGGCTGAGCGCCGCGGGCTGCGAATGCAGAGCCTCGCCGAAGAAGATCCAGCCGGTGTGCGCCCACCAGGCGCCTTCGCGCGGTGTGTGCGGATCGCCCTGCTGGTCGCTGAGCTGGTGGTGCACGCGATGCGTGGACACCCAGAAGATCGGTCCGCCCTCGAGCGCCAGCGTGGCGCAGACCGTCATGGCGTACTCAATCCACTTGGGGACCTGATAGCCGCGATGCGTGAGCAGGCGGTGGTAGCACATGCCGATGCCGACATTGATCGCCAGCACATACAGAATCGACATCACCAGCAACCGCTCCCAGCTGAAGAAGAACAGCGCCGCCGCTGCTCCCAGGTGGAAGAGGATGATGATGGCGAGCGTGCCGGTATTCAGCCCTTCCTTGACCGTGACCGAGCGGCCCATGCGAATTTGCTCGCGTGCGGGGACTGCATGCCCGGTGTGCAGGGGCTTGTGGGGCTGCGTCTCTACTTCCTGATGGTCAGGAAAGGTCAGTACGTCGGTGGCAGTTTGGGTGGAAGGGGAAGCTACGGGTGTTGCCATTCGTTCGGAAGTCCTTCAGGAGGTGTCAGGAAACCCACCATATTACCTCATTGTATAGGAGGGTTGCACAGAGAGCCGTTTGGCCCTCCATTTTTGATGCGGGCCGGAATGGCGGCCAAGGGGCGCGGCGGGGAGCCTCCGGTTGGTGTTGCAACCTGCATTCGACCGGGCGGTAGAGCCTTTGCGGCTCCCCGAAATCGCTTATTCGGCAGCAACAGCCCGGCCCTGACCCAGCGGACTGGTCACGAAGATTTCGGTGGCCTGGCCGCGCACCACGCGGAACAGCGCGAACTCGCGCTGGATCTTGCCGCGCAGCTCGAAGAGCAGTTCGCCCCGGTTGTCGCCTTCCGCATCGACAGCATCCACCAGCCGCATCCGGGGTGTCAGGTCCAGGTGATCGGCGTCCGTGACGTTCTTATAGAGGACCATGACTCCGCCATAGAGATCGGGCTGGGCAATCAGGGTGATGAACTTCTCGGCGGCGCCGGCGCCCTTGGTGTGGGCGGAGAAGACCATTGTCGCCCCGGAGCCGTAGGTCAGCTCAAGCACCCGGAACTGCTCGTCTTCGAGCGGAACCGGGGGCGGAGGCGGGGCCGCCGCTTTGCGGGTGCGCGAACTCCGTTTGCTCTTTGAGGCTGGCGCCGGCGCGGCCGGCTGATCGAGGCCCATCGCCTTCCGGGCGATCTGTTCCAGAGCGGCCTTCATCTTCAGGGCATCGGCCGGATTCGCCCAACTGTAGTCCCAGGGGTGGTTCTGGATCTTGCGCACGTCGGAGATGCCGACCTGCTGGTGCATATCCGGGGGCAGCCCCATGACCGTCGGCTTGACCGCCGGTCCCTGGTAGTCGGCCGGCTTGCCATAGGCCAGCCGGGGCCGGTCGGGGTCGGCGATGTTGGGCAGATCCGTCACATGAGCCATGTCCTGGCCGGCGCCGGAGCTAGGGGCCTTCGCCGGCTTGGAGTTGTCATCGGCTTTGAGGCGCGGCCGGTCGGGATCGGGAGGGGGTGCGTTGTTGTCCGCCGTCGTCGAGCTTCCGCTTGTCGTGTCGCCGCCCAGCCGGGGGCGGTCCGGATCGGGCGCGGGCGCGTTGTTGGCCGCCTTTCCGGTTTTGCCGCCAGCGGATTGCGCATCCCCCGGATGATATTTGCGGTGCAGGACCGGCTCGTCCTCATCGCCCGCGTCCTCCGCTGCGAACTCCCGATTGGCGCGCTCCCGGGCCAGCTCGGCGGGCGAGGGCCCGGTGGGCAAGGGCTTCCACTCGCCGAAGCCGATCCAGGTGCCGCCCTGGTTGGCGGCCTCGCTGACGTCGAACAGGCCGTCGTCGCGGCCGTCCTTCTGAAGCACGTATTCGGTCTCGCTTTGCAGCGCGAGAGGCGCGGGGCGGGCCAGGTAGATGCCGGCATCCTGAAGCGTCGTTCCATCCCACACGCTGATGGGAATTACGCGGCTGGCGGTCGGCTTCTTCAGGGTTCCGGTCCACTCGATGACGGCCACCGCGCGGAGGGGCGGCACATTCTTGGGCTTGGTGCTGATCTGGCCTGGATACTGGGCAACTGCCGGCAGGGCGGCCAGGCAGCAGAGGGCGCCAGCTATCCCGGCAGCCAGCCTCCGGGGCGAGTTTTCGGCCTGACCAGGCAAATTGTGCTCTCCGTAACTCTTCGCGGCGCCTTCCCTTGGATGCGGTTGCCCACCGTATCTCGGCGTCGTTACGAGATTAGACGCACGGCCGCCGCACTGGAAAGAATCGATGTGCGGCGGCCAAATCGCCTATCATCCTGGTTGCGAGGTCCTTCCCATGGAAATCAACGAGAAAGTCGCCGATTTCACGCTCCAGACCGACGAGGAGAAGACCGTCAGCCTCTCGGATTACTCGGGCAAACCCGTTGTCCTCTTCTTCTATCCCCGTGCGGACACCCCCGGCTGCACCATCGAGGCCTGCGGCTTCCGCGACACCTTCCAGAAGTTGCAGGATGCCGGCGCGGTGGTGCTCGGCATCTCCCGCGACACACCCCGCGACCAGGCGAAGTTCAAGGCCAAGTTCAACCTGCCTTACACCCTGCTGGCCGATGTCGATGAGAAGGTCTGCAACCAGTTTGGCGTGCTCAAGGAAAAGAACATGTACGGCAAGAAGGTGATGGGCATTGAGCGGACCACGTTTCTGATCGGCCCTGACCGCACGCTCATTCACATCTTTCCCAAAGTGAAGCCCGAGGGCCACGCCGAGGAGGTGCTGGCGCTGCTGCACGAGTGGAAGCAGGGGCAGAAGTAAGCCGTTGTTGAGGAGGCCGCAAGCGAAATTTCGGCTGGCTGAAATCGCGCAGGCCTCCTTGTTTTTCTTCGTCCTGATTTCTGGCAACGCATTTCAAGAAAATTTCTTCTCAGGAATTGGCGGTGGCGTATGCGTGCGAATCAGGCAGATTTTGTGATGCTTCATCTGGACCTGCGTTGTGGAACGGGACGAAAACACCCTGCACATGGCATAATGAGCTAGTTGCGCACCCCTGGGTTCGCGCCAAAGTCCGACCTAGAGCTCGATTCCCCGGGCACCGATTCCAGACCAATTCGGCATGATTTCGCTGCTCCCCAGGTATTCGCATGCTGCCTGCCAAGGGTCAAAAGGTACTGATCGTAGACGACGAGCGGTGGACATCCGACACGTTGGCTACGATCTTTACGATTGCCGGTTACGAGGCGCGCGCGACCTACTCGGCAGAGGAAGCTATTGAAATCATGGCTACTTGGCAGCCGGCCCTGGTGATTTTGGACGTGGTTCTGCCCAAGATGAGCGGCATTGAGCTGGCGATCGAATTGGCCAGCCGCCGGCCCTCGTGCCAGATCCTGCTCTTCTCTGGAAACCCCAGCACCGCGCAACTGGCAAGCGCAGCCGCGCAATCGGGCCATCCCTTCGAGATCCTGGAGAAACCCGTCCATCCCGATCTCATGCTGCAAAAGGCTTCGCGATTGCTGTCGGTGCACTAGCGGCTGCAATGCTCTTTTACTCTGCTGCAGGAGCGGGCGCGGCGCCATCCCCGGTCGGGCGCTCTGCCAGGCAGCTCCAGGCTTGAGCATGGTACATTGAAAGCGTCTCCCCCTCTCCTGCAATATCAAAGAAGAACCGGATCATGACGGAAACGCTCAACATCCTTACGTTTCTGACTACTCTGCTCTGCGCGTTCCTGCTGCTGCGGGCCTATTTCCGCACGCGCGGCAGGCTGCTGCTGTGGAGTGGAATCTGTTTTGTGATCCTCACCATCGGCAGCCTGTTTGCGATCGCTGACCTGGTTCTGTTTCCCTCCATCGATTTCTTCACCTATCGCACCGCCTCGGCCGCCTTGGCGGTGGCGATGCTGGTGTACGGGCTGGTATGGGAGAGCAGATGATGGCCGCCGCCTTGCTGCATATTCCGATGGCTCCGGTGACGCATCCTTCCGCCGACCTGTTTCTGGTGGGCTGCGCCGCCGCACTCTCGATGGTGGCGGGATTGTTCTTTCTGCGCTTCTGGCGCGAGACCCGGGATGTGCTCTTTCTCGGTTTCGCGATCTTCTTCCTGATGCAAGCGGGCAGCGACGCCTATGAGATCACCCTCCGCCATCCCAACCTGGGCAACGCCGGGGTCTTCCTGATGCGATTCAGTTCCAGAATTGCGCTGCTTGCAGCCATCTTGTGGAAGAACACCGGACAAGCCCGCGCCCGCAGATAAGCGCCGCGCAAGCCTGGCGCAGCTACTGAATGAACTCGCGGACGAAGGCATTTTCGCTGTGCACCAGCTCCTCGAGAGAGCCATCGAAGATCAGCCGGCCCTCCTCCAGCATCAGGAACGTGGTGTTGCGAACGGTCTCGCCTTTGGGCAGTGCCACTGCGGCTCCCTTTTCCTCATCGAAGCGATGTGTGCAGAGCATGAAAGCGTCTTGAAGCCGGTGTGTCACCAGCAGGGAGGGTGTGCCGTGCGCGTCGCGCTGCCGCATCACCAGCTCCATGATCGTGGTTGAGGTGACCGGATCCAGGCCGCCGGTCGGAGAGTCGTAAAGCAGGAACTCCGGGTTGTTGATGAGCGCGCGGGCGATGGCGACACGCCGCCGCATGCCGCCCGAGAGGCTCGCGGGAAACAGGGAAAATGTCTCCTCCAGACCCACGAAGCGGAGCGCCTCGCGGACGCGCGCGTCGATCTCCTGGTCTGGAGTATTCGGATATTGGATCAGTTGGTAGGCGACGTTGTCCCGCACGGAGAGCGAATCGAAGAGCGCGCCCTCCTGAAAAACCATGCCGGTGCGGGCGCGAAGGGGAAAGAGCCGGTCTTCAGGCAAGGAGGTGATCTCTTCTCCGAAGAGCTCCACGGTGCCGGGATCGGGATGGATCAGGCCGTTGACCAGCTTCAGCAGCACGCTTTTGCCTACTCCGGCCGGTCCCAGCAGGATGCGGGTTTCGCCGGGCGCCACGGAGAAGGTGATGTCCTCGAGCACCGGCGATCCGCCAAAGGAGACCGTGGCGTGGTGTACAGCGACCACCGGTGCCGGTGCGCCTTGTGAGGTCGCAGGGGAAGAAGCGGGCGCGGCGCTCATGCTAATCCAAAGACGGTAAGCAGAACGTGGGTGATGAGGAAGTCCACAAAGATGATGAGTACCGAGGACACGACCACCGCCGAGATGGTGGAGCGGCCCACACCCTGGGTGCCGCCGGTGGTGCGCATCCCGTAGAAACATCCGATCGAACTGAGGATATAGCCGAAGAACAGGGGCTTCACTGTGCCCTGGACAATGTCGGGGTAGCGCAGCCGCTCGTAGGCCATGTGAAAGTACTGCGTTCCGTTTTGATGATTCAAAAAGACGGTGACCGCGCCGCCACCGAGGATGCCGCAGGCATCCGCCACGATGGTGAGAAACATCAGCATCACGATGCTGGAAAAGATGCGCGGCGTTACCAGCTTGCGCACGGGATCCACTCCCAGGGCGCGCATGGCGTCAATCTGTTCGGTCACCACCATGGATCCGAGTTCGCTGGCCATTGACGATGCGTTTCGCCCTGAGACCATGACTCCGGTCAATACCGGACCGAGTTCACGCACCATGGTCAGGGAGACAAATTGGCCGGTGACTGCGGTGGCTCCGAAGGCGGCCAGCGTAGCCGCGGATTGCAGCGCCAGCACACCACCGGTAAAGAAGCCCGACAGCAGCACGATGGCCACCGAGCCGACGCCGATGACATCGGACTGGAGCAGAAAATCGGTCCAGTAGATGGGCGGGCGAACGAGATTGAGAACGGCACGCGATGCGAAGAGCGAGTACTCTTGGACGCTCAGCACGATTTGCTTGGCGGTACGTTCGATTGCGTTTGTCGCCATAGGCTCAGGCCGGTCTGGAGTCCTCATATCGCTGCACGTATGGATGCAGCTTCCGAAGGAAAGAATAGCGCATCGGGGTCCGTGTGCAGGCTGAGTTCCAGACGAGGGAACCTGACGGGGACGCCCCGACAGCAAGCCCGGTGGAAGCCCGAGGGTGCGTGTGCAGAGATTTCAAACATATGAAAAAAGGCTACATGGGCCGTCGTGCGGCAAGCACAAAGAGCCATCTGCCTGCATCCAAGTAGCTGGACGTATCCCCGACCGGGTGATAACTGTGCATCGATTTCATATTCGTTTGATATTGGCCCTGATTGCAAGCGTGACACTTGTCTCCCTTGCGTTTACGTATTTTGATGTGCTCTCGCACCGTCATGTTCTGCGTCAGGAGCTTGACAATCGCACCAAGTGGATGGGCCTGACCATCGTGTCCGACGTCGAGGCCTCTCTGCAATCCGGCAATTCCTCCGCGCTTTCCGGCTTGACCAGGGACCTGCGCAGAGATACGGGTGCATTGGGCCTTGCCATCTACGACGCCCAAGGTCATCTTCTTGCCAGTTCGGGACCTTCCAGGGTCATGCACGCGCTATACCTCGACCCCATCAAGCGCACGGTGCAGCAGGACGACGAACAGACTCAGTTTGGGAAAACCGGGCATTGGCGCTGGCTGGAACACACGTTCCCGCTCCACGATGGCACCCGCGTTGCAGGAACCATGGCGCTGGTCGCGGATGCCAGCTATATCACCGCCGATGCCGGCGCGGTGTGGCGTCGAAGCTTCTGGCTCGTCGTCGCCTGTGTGATTCTGATTACCGCCATCACCGGCGGAATGCTGACCTGGTTCCTGACCCGGCCGATGAGCCGCATCGCCGAGCGTTTGCGCCACGTTCGTACCGGCCACGACAAGGCCGTCGGCCCCATCGGCGAAGACATGGAACTTATTTCGCCGATCGCGCGTGAGGTGGAGAATATCGCGCAGAGCCTGAAGGCCGCGCGAGCGGCCGCCATTACGGAGGCCCGCCTGCGTCAATCCGGCGACCAGTGGTGGACGGCCGAAAAACTTGCCGTCCACATCCGCAGCCACGCCAAAGCGCGGCGCATCTTCGTTGTTTCGAATCGCGAGCCTTACATGCACGTGCGCCATGGACAGGACATTGACTGGGTGGTTCCACCCAGCGGACTGGTTACGGCGCTCGAACCGGTACTGCGCGCCAGCGACGGCGTGTGGGTGGCCAACGGCTGCGGTGAAGCCGATGCCCGCACGGTGGATGAATTCGATCATCTGCGCGTTCCTCCCGAAGACCCCAAGTACACCCTCCGCCGGGTGTGGACCACCGAAGAAGAAGAGCAGCGCTTCTACGACGGCTTCGCCAATGAGGGGCTGTGGCCGCTCTGCCACGTGGCTCATACCCGTCCGATCTTCCGCGCCGCCGATTGGAAGTGCTACCAGGAGATCAATGAGCGTTTCGCCCGCGCCCTGCTGGCGGAGATGAAAGACTGCCCCGAGCCTATCGTGCTGGCCCAGGACTACCATTTCGCGCTGCTGCCGCGCATGGTCAAGCGGGTGCGTCCCGATGCCCGGGTAGCGCTCTTCTGGCATATTCCCTGGCCTAATCCGGAGGCCTTCGGCATCTGCCCGTGGCAGACCGAACTGCTGGAGGGGCTTTTGGGTGCGGACCTCCTCGGCTTCCACATTCCGCTGCACTGCCATAACTTCCTGGCTACGGTGGATCACGTATTGGAGGCCCGCACCAGCCACGACCAACTCACTACCCGGCATCATGGCCACCTCACAAGCGTGCGGCCGTATCCCATCAGCGTCGCCTGTGAGGACGCAATCCGCGAACAGGAAGAACGCCGCGATGCGCTCACTCACGAAGCTGCGTTGACGGCGGAGAGAGACACACTTCTGGCCCCGTTTGGGACGCACGCCGATGCCATTGCCCTCGGTGTGGATCGTCTCGATTACACCAAGGGCATTGTCGAGCGCTTGATCGCCTTTGAGCATCTGCTGGAGGAGCGGCCTTGGTACCAGGGACGGCTCACGCTGGTGCAGATTGCCGCACCCAGCCGCACCCGGATTCACAGCTATGCCAACCTGCGCGTGCGCGTGGAAGAGCTCGTGGAGCAGATCAACAACCGCTTCCTCACCTCCGATTGGAAGCCGGTGGTTCTGATTGAGGACCAGCTCTCCCACGAAGAGCTGCGCCGCTGGTACAACGTGGCCGATCTTTGCATGGTCACTTCGCTGCATGACGGTATGAACCTGGTTTCCAAGGAGTATGTGGCTGCGCGCAGCGACGAGGATGGCGTGCTGATCCTGAGCAAGTTCACCGGCGCCGCCTTGGAGCTTCAGGACGCGCTGATCGTGAACCCCTATGACACGGACGCCGTGGCGGAAGCCATGCATCGCGGATTGCAGATGGGGCGGCACGAGCGCCGCGACCGCATGCGCCGCATGCGCCGCCAGGTAATGGAGCATAACGTTTATCTCTGGGCCGCGAGCATTCTGGGCGACCTGCGCGATCTGCGGCTGGAGCATGAAGAGGGCCTGTCGATCGCGCGGGTCACCCGCACGGTGCTCGGCACCTCGGACCTGCTGCAAAAAAAGACAGCGTGATTGCCTGGCTGAGAGCTTCCTGAAGCAGAATCCGGACGAGAGCTTCGGGAAGCCTCGGTAACGCGCTACACTGCAGATGAACCCTTGACTGCCGACACAGCTCCAATTCTGAATCGCTTCTTCAGCGGCTTCGCAGCAGGCCGGCGCCCGCTCCTGCTACTCGACTACGACGGCACGCTGGCTCCTTTTCACGTGGACCGCTTCCAGGCAGTTCCCTGGCCGGGCGCCCGCGAACTGCTGCAGCAGATCCAGGATCAGCGGATTACCCGGATGGTGGTCGTGACCGGCCGCCCCGGGCTGGAGATCGGACCGCTGCTCGGGCTGCGCGAGCCGATTGAAATCTGGGGGCTGCACGGATTTGAGCGGCTGCATCCCGATGGCCGGCATGAACGCGAGCACCTGCTCGAGCGGGTCCAGCGAGAACTCGATGCGCTGCACGAGCAACTCACACGCGACAGCTTCGGGGGGCTCTACGAGGCCAAGCCCAACGCAGCCGTCATGCACTGGCGCGGGCTATCGGCGCAGCAAGCCGCAGAGGTCGAGCGGCGCACGCGCGCTCTTTTTGAGCCGCTGGCGCATGGGCAGGGCTTCCGGCTATTGCCTTTCGAGGCTGGTCTTGAGCTGCGCGCCGGCCGCGACAAGAGCGCCGCGGTCGATACTCTGCTGTCCGAGGGCGCCGATTGCGGACCGGCTGCCTATCTCGGCGACGACCTCACGGACGAGGCGGCGTTTCGCGCCTTGCAGGGCCGCGGACTGAGCGTGCTGGTCCGCGCCGAGCTGCGCGACACCGCCGCCGATCTCTGGCTCAAGCCGCCGGAAGCGCTGCTCGCTTTTCTGGAAAGATGGCGCGGTGCGGTGGAGCAATCTTCTCTTCGAAAGAAATCGTAGCGCCGGCCTCCCGGCCAGCCATTGCGGGGGTCTCCGGAACTACCCTCGTTTCTCCGCGCCTGCACGGCCTAAAAGTGGAAGCGATAGCGAAGCTCTGCGTTGATCATGCGCGGGTCATCGTAGTGAAAGCCTCCCACTGTAATGGAGTTGTCGAGCAGCACGCGGTAGTTGGCGACGTTCACCACACTGCCCGTCACCGTCCAGTTCTCGCCGAAGTTATGCCCGGCGGAGAGATCGAAGGTGGTGTGCGCGGGAAGATAGTTCCCCTGATAAGGACCGTAGCCGGAGCCTGCCAGCCCATTTGCGAATCCTGAACCGTAGTACACATTGCTGGCCACCCAGGTGTGCGTGGGCAGATTCACCGTAAAGCCAGCATTCAGCGTGTCGCGCTGATCGTGATCCAGCGGAAAGTAAGTGGGCCCCAGGTTACAGGCCGGATCGTTGGGATTGCTACACGTGAAGCCGCCGATGATGTTGCCGCGCTCCTCGGCGATCTGGTTCGAATAGCTCAGGTGGAATTGCCCGCGGCGGGCGAGTTCCGGCGAACGCAGCGTCAGCTCCCAGCCGCGGATGAGGGCGCCGTCGATCGCAATCGGAAAGTACATGTTGGACTCACCCAGGTTCGAGTGATCGAGGTAGTTATTGACCCGCGTCTTGAAGTTGTCGAGATCGAGCATCCATCCGCGGTAGGGAATGGCGACTCCGAACTGGTGCTCTTCATCCCGCTCGGAGGGCAGCGGCGTGAAGGTATTCTCGCCTGCCGGCTGGCTGCTGGCGTAGTCCAGCACCGACGAAGAGACGGTTTGGATCGGGGCCGGCTGAAAGTAGTGGCCGTAGAATCCGCGAAACACCCAGTTCAGCTTTGGAACCCGAACCGTCATACCGATGCGCGGGTAAACCGCGCTCTCGTTCAGTTCGGCGCGGTAGATGGAAAAGCGCTCTCCTCCGAGCAGCGTCACGTAGCGGCCCAACCGCAGGTGATCGTCCAGGTAGAACTCCAGCAGGCCTGCGTTGGCGTTGGATGTTGTGTTCGGCAGCGATGACCCGTTCCCGTTGTTCACCACCACCCCGAAGAGATCGCTCTCCCTCTGAAAGAAGGAATACATTCCAGCGGAGAAGCTGTTCCATCCCGCCTCGAGGTGCGCATCCGTCTGCATGCCGGCGTAATTCGAAGTCTCATGCCAGGTGGTCGCGGCGGGGTAGTCGGTGGGCCGGGAATCGTAATTGGCCTGGTTGAAGTGATAGAAGGGCGCCATCGAGAACTCCGCCTTCGGCGAGATGGTATGCACCCAGTTGGCGATCACGAACGAATCCCGCTCGGTCTGCCCATCGCGCAGGCCCCAGGAGCAGTAGTAGCCGGAGGCGCACTCGTAGTCAGTCTGGCTGGGATCGTAGGGGACTTGAAAGAAATCCTGCCGCATCTGCGCGTCGACGCGAAACTGATCTTTCGGCGTCTGGTTGCGGATGAGGGAGACAAAGCCGCTTTCGGAGTTAGTGGCGTCGTGATAGATCGCCGGCACCGGGGTGGCCAGCCCGTAGGCCGCGCGCGACCCGGTGGCGCTGGCATACCACGCGCTCTTCTCCGAGTGATTTCCGAAAGCGACCTGCACTTCGCCGGTCTGCAAGTTGCCCCCGTAAAGCATCAACTCGCCATTGCGGTTGAACTCGAATCCGTTGCGCGGCAGAACGTTGAACATTCCGTAGGTGCGGTCGCCGAGGCTGGCCGAGTAGCTGCCGCGCTGCGTCTCCAGCGAATCAATGTCCTTGGGATCGATCTGCGGACCGACGTTCGCGCCGATCTTGGTATTCGGAATCTCCACGCCATCGATCAACCAACTGGTCTGGTGTCCGCCGCGTATGTGCAGCATGTCATGGGTCATGTAGGCGCCCGGTACGTAATCGGTGATCATCTCCATGGCGGTGGTGCGATCTGCGCCCGGCGTCTCTTCGATCATCTTGCGCGTGATCATCGTGGTCGGCGTCACGGTATCCGCGATGGTGCTCGTGGTCCCCCGCACCACCACGGAACTGGTCCCTCCGCCCACCTCCAGCGGAAAATGCAGCACCGGGTTGGTTCCGGAGACAAGCATCAGGTCTTCCTTCAGCGTCTGAAAGCCTTTCGCCATAATGGTCACTTGGTAGAGCCCGATGGGGGCCTGCTGAAGATCGAAGGCGCCATCGGCCTTGGTGACCGCGTGCAGCACGAAGGCGGAGTTTGCCGATTGCAGAGTCACGCGGGCGCCGGCAATGGGCCGGTGCTCCGCGTCGTGCACGATGCCGCGCACCACGGCAAAGACCGTGGCCCGGGCACAAGGCGCGGCGAAAAGCAACGCCGCAAAGGCGAGGACAACATTGCGAAACATTCGTACCTCCGGGGAAGGCACGCGAGCCATTCTCCCGCGCATTGCTTCGCGCGTGAAGCGGACAGACAGGGGAAACGCAGAAAAAGTATGAGTGCGGAAAGCCTGGTGTCAGCTCGGTTGAGGAGACGGCCGCGTGAAAGCGGGCCCATGCCCGCCAAGAGAAACCTGCGGTCCAGCGTTCTTCACAGAACGCAAGCAGCAGGACTCACGCAGTTTTCGCGGGCAGGTGGATAGGAGGAGCGCGTCCCGCGTGGCTAGCGGTAAACGCGGAGCGGGTTGCGAGATGCCTCGCAACTTTTTGAATTCTCTGTACACGCAAAGCCGGCGGCGTGGCCGCCTCTGTCAGCATTGCGTGCGGGACCGGCAACAACGCTAGCACAGCGCGAGGACACATCGGGCAGGTGAGGGGAGCGCTGAACGCAGGTCCTGGGTCCGAAGCTTCTGCCGCCATGCTTCTCGCCATTGCCATGCTCATGGCACAGTGGTGCGCTCCGTTCCGCCGGCAACAAGCCGGGAGAAGCGCATCTTGACTGGTCGGGAGCGCCGCTGCGAGCGGACCAAGGAGGAAGAACAGGACCAGAAAGGTTGTGAGTCCCTTCCGCATCTAGCACCACTATACAGCCGCTGAGAAGAAATCGTGCAAACCTGCACCCTGCCGCGTTATCCTGTCAGTCGCAACCATGACTTATCCAATCGGGCTAGTAAATCAGCGCGAGGTTGGTTGCAAACACAACTCAGAGGAGAATCAAATGGCAACGAAGTCCACAGGCAAAAAGGCACCCAGCAAGAAGGCAGCACCCGCGAAGAAGGCAGCTCCGCGGAAGAAGGCAGCAAAGAAGACGGCTGCAAAGAAGAGCCCCGCGAAGAAGGCTGCAAAGAAAACCGCTGCCAAGAAGAGCCCGGCCAAGAAGGCTGCAAAGAAGAGCACAGCCAAGGCCCGCTAAACGGGCGAAAAGCTTTCCTCCCCTTAGTGAGACGAGCGGCACGCGCTTTGCGTGCCGCTCTCCTTTTTGGCCCTCCGCACTGCTCACCACGAATGCTTGATCAACGTGTCGAAGCCGAAGCCGCCATTTGGATCGCGGGTTGCGCTAAAGGAAACCTTCGGCGAAATCTTGTATTCGCCCTGGATCACCTGATCCTGCGTGGATGCCACGTTGGTTGAAAAAGTGATGAACAGATTTCCGGTGACCCGCTGCCGGACTGTGACGGTTGCCCCCGGCGGCCCCTCCTGCGTTCCTCCTTGTAGCACCGGGCTCACAGAGAGCTGCGAGATGCCGGCCACCTTGGAGATGCGGCTCGTCACCTGGCTGGCCACCTGCGAAGCCACCAGCGACTCCGCCTGCTGATTCGCCGGCGTCACGTTGTTGGCCGCAGCCTCGGTGGTATCTCCGAATGCCAGCAGATGAATGATGTCCGCTGTGGGCAGGGCCGGGTTCGACGCGTAGTCGGCATGAATCTGCTGTGCCGGTCCGCGGAAATGCATGGTGATGTTGTACTGCTGGATGGTCGTTGAGAGGCCCAGATTAAGCACTGGCTCAGTTTGCGAAGGATTGACGAACTGAATGGTGCCCCCTGAGAGCAAAAAGCGGTTGCCGTTCAGGATCACATCGCCGCCGGTCAGCATCACCCGGCCCAGAATCACCGGCTGCGCGGCGGTGCCCACCACCTGCAGATTCGCCGCACCATTGACGCTGAGCTGGCGGCTTACCAGATCAATATTGTTGGTGGAGCGCACATTCAGGTTCAGGCGCATGTTCTGCTCCATGCCGCCCTGCGAAGGTGGCGCGGCTACCCCGCCCGATAGCCCGCCGGCAAAGCTGGTCAGGTCGAATCCCGGCGTGAACGACAGGTCGGTCAGGTTCACTGTGCCCGCCACCAGCGAACTGGTCGAGTTGCCTCCCAGATGAATATTGGCGCCGATCGTTTCGCGCAGGCCCTGCGGATACAGCATGCGAATGCCTCGCGCGGACATGCCCAGGTCGAAAGAAAGATGCGGACGGTAGGCCACGCCACCCTGCAACTGCACTTTGCCGCCGCCTACGGTGCCTTCGAAGCTCGCAATATTGAGCCGGTCCGTAGTCAGCTTGAGCACACCGTTGCCATGTTGCAGGCCGACCGGCATGGTGCCCTCCGCAAAGCTGGCGTCCACCACATCGATTTCGCCGCCGATATTGCCGTTGGCCATCGGTCCGTGCGAGTCGATATTCAACCGCAACTCGCCGCCGCTGTGAATGTCAGGATTGAAGAGCTGGGCCACTTGCAGGTTCACGGTTCCAGCCAGGCGCAGCGACATGGGCTGGGTGCGGTCGGTCGGCACGTGCGCTGCAAAGGTCAGGTTCGTGTCGGTTCCGCGAATTCCGCCCTGCGGCACATCCAGTACGCCGTCTTTGTAGTTCACCCGGATCGGCGCGGCCTCGGCCAGCTGAATGGAGTTCTGGTACGCCAGATTCAGAACCGGAATCGTGACATGCGCCTCGATTTGCTTCATGTTCTTCGCCGGCCCGTGGACTGTGGCCTGAATCTGCGTCTGACCGCTGATATTCTGCGCCTGGCTGGGCGAGTAGATCGCCAGCAGCGGTTTCAGGTTCAGCACCGATGTGTTGAGGGTGGCGTCGGTCATGTAGTCGCCGGTCAGTTCCACGCGGGCGTTGCCCTGGATGGAGGTATTCAGCGCCGATGAGCTCAACGCCGCGTCGGCCACATGGTTTGCCACCTTCAACTGCAGGTTCACCGCGTGAATGGTTTGATTCGAGACCGTCAAGGTGGGAATCTGGACCGTGGCCGCCAGTTCCGGATTGGCGAAACTACCCTGGCCTGAAGCGTGCAGCTGCATCACGCCGTCTGCCTTCAGGCCGCGGTTCTTGATCGCCGCCACCTTGTTGAGCGAGATTCCCGGAGAGCTTACCTCTGCGGTATAGGTGCGCTGCTTGGGTTGCACAGTCACGTTTGCGCGCACAGTGCCGGCCGGGATGAGAACCGTAAGCTTCGCCCGCGCTTGGTTCCCGGTCCCGGAGAAGTTCACATCCAGCGAATTGATCGGCTGCTGGTACGCCGTCACCTTCGTCAGCGAGAGATTGCCGTTGCCCTGCGGGCTGGCGATGCTGCCGTGCAGGTTCAGATTGCTGTTGAGTGTGCCCGTAACCGGCGGCGGAGTGGTCATGAACTGCGTCAGGTCCACGAGATCGATGCGCGAAGCCTGCACCTGCGCCTGGATCGGACTTTGCTTGCTGAACTTCCACTTCGTCAATCCGGCCCGCGCGTTGACCTCGATGCGTCCCTTGGTAGCCGGAATCAGCACGGCATTCTGCAACGTGGCATGGTCGGGGCTGGCATCCACGCTCGCACGAATGGATTTCCACGCAGATTGGTTGATCCGCAGATTAAGTGCGGTGAGCTGGCCTGTCAGATGCGGCGCAGAGGTTGAGCCGGTCACGTTGCCAACGAAGCTGGCTGTGCCTGCCAGGTTCAGCGGCTGCTGATTCGGCGCGGGGGTGCGCAACGCATCCATCACGTTGCCCAGCGCGCTCAGATTGTTCGCCTGGAGCCGGATGGCGAGGCTGGAACTCCGGCTTACCATCCCGTTGAGCGTCAGCGTCGTCTGTGCGGTCTTCAAATAGCTGTTGGTCAGTTGCAGCCGTCCGTTGGCGCGGGTATAGGTGGCATGGATCTGGCTGTCGAGAGGAACCGTTGCTGAACTGCCCGCCGCGGCCTGCTGCTTTCCGGCGACCTCCGCATTCATGCCGGCATCTACGCGTGCCACCAGGTCCTGCATTGTTTTGCCCCATGCGGCATGAGCCGTGGCATTCAGCGTTCCCGCCAGCGCCACGGATTTGGTGGCGGCCTGGGCGCCTACCATCTGCTTGAGCTGTGCCAGGGAGATGTTGTGCAAGTTTGCACTGAAATCAGACCGTGCATTGCTGGCGCCGAGATTCGTCATGACGCCTTGTGCGGCCAAGTCGCCGCCCAGCACCTGGGCGTGGAAGTCCTTGAGCGCGGCATTGCCATTCGCAACAGCGTAGTGCGCAGTCAGGTTCGAGACCTGCGCGTTGCGCGAAGCGGACTTGAGAAGAAGCTGAGGGCTGCTCAGGTCGCCGTTCACCGTCAGGGCGCGCATCATCGGCTGCCCAGGAATATCGTCGAAGTGAAAGGCCCCGGCCGCGCGGATCGTGCCATCCGGAATCGAGGGATCGCCCAGCAGTTGCGCCATCTGGGTGCCGTCCACGGAGACGTGGTAATCCACTTGCATCGCCGGGTCATGGTGGTAATGGTTCACCGCGGCGGTCAACAGCACCGTCGAGTCGCCTACCGCCAGCCGCGCGCGATCGAGCTGGAATGTGGTGGGCGTAAGCTTGAACGCCATCGACAGGTCATGCGGAATCGGCCGGTAGGCTCCGTACTTCAGCTGCCCGTTGTTGTAGGCGATCTCTCCGCTGTACATCTGCTGCGCCGGAGCATACCTGGCATGCAGATCCAGATTATGCAAGTCGGCGTCGATCGCCTTGGGCACGCTGTTGTAGTACACCTCGCCGCCGTCTAACACCGCGTGGCGGACGCCCAGGGTGAACAACATATTGTTATTGCCGCTGCTTTTACTGCTCTTCAAGGTGGGCAGATTGGAGTGGCCATTCGCGTCCACGTACATCCAGACTATCGGCTTGTCGATGCGCAACGAGCTCAGGTACCACTCGCGCTTGAAGATGGACACGATGCGCACACCCACTTTGGCATGCTGCAATTGGAGCAGCGGAGGATTGGGATGCGGGCCGGCGCCGGCGATCTTCACCCCGTAGACGTCCAAGCTCAGCGATCCCCAGTGCAGTACGAAGTTCTGGATTTGGACGTTTACGCCCAGCGCTTTGGCGGCTTCCTGGTCGGCGAACCTCAGCAGCGCCTTGTGCAGGCCATCTGTGTCGATCATTGCGCCCAAGGCCACGAGTACAGCGATCAGCAGGCAGATCAGGCCGAGAACCGACCACCCGAAGATTCTCCAGCCGCGGTGCTTCTTCTTTTTCTTTGTTTTCTCGGGCTCGGGATCCTCGGGATAAGGGGAAAGTCGAAGTGCTGTATTCATAAGGCCCTCATCAGAACGCCTGCCCGATGGTGACGAAGTACTGGGTCGCGCTGATACCGCTGATCGGATTCAGGTTGCGGCCGATGTCAAAGCGGATAGGGCCCACCGGGGTGGCGTAACGCAAGCCGATGCCTACGCTGTTGGAATAAAGCGACGTGAAATCATGAAACCCGACGTTGGGGAACACATTGCCTCCGTCGTAAAAGAGCACATAGCCCAGGCCTTTTTTGATGCCGGAAAGCGGAATGCGGGCCTCGGAGTTCAGGATGAGCAGTTCGTTGCCGCCGGCCGGCACGCGAATGAAGGTGCAAGCGGAGCTGGCGCCGTTGCTGCATACTTGCACCGAGCGCTGCGGTCCGGCACCGTCCAGGGGAAACCCGCGCAGGGTGTTGCTGCCGCCGGTGAAGAAGGCCTCGCTGAGCGGAACAAAGCTGCTGCTTAAAGGCTGAGCCAGCCCGATGCGGATGCTGTCGGCCCACACTATGTGGTGGATCTTCTCTTTATAAAAGGCATACTGCCCCGTCAGCTTGGCGAAGTCGACGCTGGAACCCAACTTGGTTGAGTTCATGTCCAGTTCGAGGGTTCCCAGCATGCCGCGATGCTCGTCCAGCGGATTGTCGCGGGTATCGCGGGTGAAGTTGGCGCCGAAGGTTGAGAGGTGGATATGCAGGTCCTCGGTGGGCACCAGAGCCGGGATCAGCACCCGGGTCAGGTCTGTCTTGCTGAACCGGTACCGGAAGAAGACGATGTTCTTCTGCGCGTGATCGATAGGCCGCTGCAACTCCATGCTGGCCGATTCCATCTGCGAGGAGAAGATTGGATTCTCTTCGTCCCGCTCCACGCTCACCGAGGAAGTGGCCTTCCAGTGGGTCCAGCGGAAGTTGGGATCGATGTAGTACAAGGCTCCGCGCTGGTCGAGCCGGCCAGCGAAGGCTGTCGCGGTGATGGACTCGCCCTTGCCGCGCAGATTGTTACGCGTATATTGCGCCGTGCCCCGCGGCCCATAGAACGTTTGCTGACTGGTGGTGAAGTTCTGCGGCAGCCCGATCGGCGGCAGATTGGGCAACGCGACAGTTCCGCTGGGAATGCTCCCGCCGCGCTCGATCACTTCAAATCCGAAGCCATACTGGAACTCGTTCCTCTTCGCCTCATGCACCTTTACCAGCACGTCTTCCTTGGTCTGGGTGGTGATCGGACGCTTGGGATCCACCTCGGCCCAGTCAAACACGCCGGTCAGGTCGTACAGCTTGCTGCCCGCCGTCAGCATGTCTTGCTCACGCAGCGGCTTCCCCGGCTGTAAGGATGTCGTCTCGCTGCGCAGGATGCGCCGCGCCGTGCGTTTCCGCCCCAGGGTGATGATGTTCCCGGTGGTGACCCGCGGCCCTTCGTCGATGTGGTAGACAACATTGATCTGATGCGGCTCCGCGCTCGAAACTTCCGTCGCCGTCTCGCGGAAACTCATATTGAGATAGCCGGCCTTCAGATAGTTGGCGATGATCTGACTACGGTCTTCTTCCACGTGCTGTGCGGAATAGGGCTGCCCCTGCCGCACCTTGAGCCCGTTGGGCGCGAACTGCGCCTCCGGGAAGGTCTCGGCGCCCTCGATCGCCACTGCATGGACGATGTTCTGCGGGCCTTCGACAACCTGAAAGGTAACCTGAATGTCATCGCCGGCGCGATGCACCGCCGCGGTTACCTTGGCCTTGCTGAATCCTTCCGAGTTGTAGATCCCGGTCAGGTTCTTAATGCTCGACTGCACGAGCTGATTGCTGTAGTCGCCCGGAGAGAAAAGATGCTTCTTCTGGAGCGCCACGCTGGGCATCAGCTTGGAGTCGGGAAGATGAGTGTTCCCGGTGATGTGGATCGCGGTCACTTCATGCTTTTTCTCTTTGGTGATGTTGTAGATGACGGTGTTGTCGCTGGGGCTGGTATCCAGCTTGGCGTTGACCTTCACATCAAAGTAGCCCTTCTTCTGGAAATAGGAGATCAAGGCCTGCGTGCCTTCCTGTACGGCTTCCTGATCTACTCCGATGCCCTGGTAGACGGGCAGCAGATCCGTCTTGTCCCAGCTCCACAGGTGTGCGCCGTTGACCTGGACGTGGGTAAGCACTCCGGGATGCACGGTGAAGTAGATGTTGGCGCGGTTGGTCTGGGCATCGTACTGGGCTCCGTCCACATTCACTTTGGCGCCCAGGTAGCCCTTTTCTATCACCTGCTTTTGCAGGTAGCGGCGCGCGCGCACAACGGTGGTATGGTGATAGGCCTTGCCAGGACGAATGCCCGCTCCGTGCAGACGCGCCATGATTCCGGTCAGCTTGTTTGCAAGTTGCGCATCCCGGTTCTTCGGAGCTCCGTGCACAACGGCCGACCCGAACTTCGACTGCTTCCTCAACTGGGTAGCAAACTCGATGTTGGCGATCGAGTCGGCCGGATTCAGGTGAACGTGAGCCTGGACCTGCGCGTTGAAGTAACCTTCCCGCTGGAAGAAAGTCTCCAGGCTCTTGCGGTCCCCCTCGATCTCGTACGAGCTGAATGGATTTTGGGGCGGGTAGTTGGCTCTTTGGACGAGCTCCGCGTAGGGAAACCGTTGCGCTCCCGGAAACGAGAAGATGCCGAAGTAGTCGCCCGGCTCCAGGACAAATTGCACTTCCACGCCCTTCGCAGTCGGCTCTGTCCGGATCCGCACCTCGGGAAAATGCCCGGCCTTCTTCAAGGCGGCCGCGGTGGCTTCCACTTTTGCTTTGGAGAACGGCTTTCCCACCTTCTGCGCCATTGCCGACGCATACTGCTGCGGATTGAGATCGGGCCGGCCAATGATGTGAATAGCGGAGACGTTTTGCCCCTCATAGGAGGAGAGCATCTCCTGAGTGAGCGGGGAAGTGGCCGGCATCTTGCGAGCGACCGCCTTTTTGCTGGAGCTGTCGGCCGGCTTTGCCGCGGCTTGCCCTGAAAGCAGCGCTGCGCCTTGCGCAAGAGCTCCTAACCAGACCGCGGCGGGCAACAGCCGCGTGGCCCATGGCCGGCTTCCTGTACGCCTTCTGGGATTTACATCAAGCAGGGCGGGAGACGAATCGATGCCGTATGTCACCTTGAGCTAAGATGCTTCACCGGTAAATGAAGTTTTGCGAGCCTTCGTCGGCCGCCACCTTCGATCTTGCCGCCGCGGGCTACCAGCCAATTGCCGCCCTGCATCCATACCTCAAGCACGCTGACTACAGTACGAGTCATTCGGGGACACAGTGGGCATTCCAAGCTATAACGCGGAGACCGAAAGGGATCCGGATGAGCGGCGGGTATGGAGAATCGTTTCGCATTCTCCTCTCCCCTCTCTGTGGTCTTTGAACGGCTACACCTGGAAAGAAATGGCCAAACGAGTGGGCAAAGCCATGATGGATGACCGTGTGCCCGGGCGTGCCGCGGAGCTCGGATTCTACTTCTTCTTTGCCCTCTTCCCGGCGCTGTTCTGCGCCGCCTCGATTTTTGGAGTCATCGCCCGCTCCGCCCACCCCATCTATGGCAAGCTGCTCGGCAACCTGGCGCTAGTCGTACCCCACTCCGCCATGGGCATGGTGATGCACACCTTCAACCAGACCGCCGCCAACGCCTCCTCCGGCAAGATCACCTTCGGGCTACTCGGTGCTATCTGGTCGGCCTCGGTCGGCGTCTCCGCCATTCAGGACACCCTGAACGATGTCTACAAGATCCCGGACACCCGCTCCTACCTCGGCGCGCGCGTCAAGGCAATCGGTCTCACCTTTTTGCTTGCCGTCATCACAACCATCGCGCTGGGCTGCATGTTCGGCAGCGATTTTGTCGCCACGTACTTTGAGAGCCACATCTCGAATGCGCTGGTGGGATTCTTCGCGGCAGTCGGCATCCGCATCCTGGCCTGGGCGATCGCCGCCGCGCTTATCCTGCTGGACTTTGCGGTGGTGTACTACTGGGCCCCAGACTGGCGAAAGAGGCGCTGGCGATGGCTCACGCCGGGGTCGACCCTGGGCATGCTTGGCTGGGTGCTGGCTTCGCTCGGACTGCGTCTCTACCTCTACTACTTCAACAACTATTCCATGACCTATGGCTCGCTGGGAGCCGTCATCATCCTGCTCACATGGTTTTACATCACCGGACTTACCCTGCTGCTGGGCGGCGAGATCAACAGCGAGGTCGAAGCCGCGGCCATCGAGCGGCGACTGCAGGTGGATGAGATGCGGCAGCAGGCACAGCGAGCCCAGCCTGATGCCGCAGCTTGAAGCATCCAACCTTCTCAAAATCGCATCCCCGCGTCTAGAGGCGTTCTGCCATTGAGCAGATCTCCTCGACATGTCGCCCACCGGGCGCCTTACGTGAGCGGCCGTCCGATTCTGCAATTGCGTTGTCGGGGATTTCCGGTCTGACTGGGCCGGGTTCTGCCGAATTGCGTTTTTCAATCAAGGCGCTACTCTCGTGGGTGGCAATACCGGGGCCCTATTTGCAAGGAGGGATTGCATGCATCGTTCAGGATCTTTGGCAGAGAAAAGGGCGGATACGCCCAGCCAATTCCGCGCGACCAGGCTGCCCACCAGCCTCTTGGCTGCCGTCGAGGCCCCGCCTTCCGAGGTGCTGGCGCCGGGGCAAGGACGTGGAGCGGAGGTGATGGAGAACGGCTATTGCCTTGTCGCGGTCAGCCCGGCGATGCGCGAACTGCGGCGGCAAATCGAACAGGTCGCCGAGATCGATGCCCCTGTCCTGCTGGTCGGCGAGAGCGGAACGGGTAAGGAACTTATAGCCCGCGCCATCCATAAGTTCTCCAGCCGATCCGGAAAATTTCTCAAGGTGAGTTGCGCCGCCCAGCCCGCGGAACTGCTGGAGTGCACCCTCTTCGGTTACCGTACCGCCGAATCCGAGGAGGCAGCCTGCGCTTCGCGCGGGCTCCTTGAGGTGAGTTCAGAGGGCACCCTGCTTTTAGACAAGATCACTGAGATGCCCGTCTCCACACAGGTGCGGTTGATGGAAGCCCTCGGCGAAGGCGATTCTCCGCTGCCAGGGAAGGCTCCAGGCCTCACCCGCCCTGCGCGCCTGATCGCCGCCACCAGTGAGGACATTCGCGAAGCCGTCGCAAGCGGAGCGTTGCGGCCGGACCTCTACTATCGCTTGAATGCCTTCACCCTGCGCGTGCCGCCAGTGCGCGAGCGCCTTGAAGATCTGCCGCAGCTCCTCAATCAGCTTATGGAAAATTGGGCCGCGAACTTCTTGCGTCCTCGTCTGCCCGTCACCAGCCGCATGCTCGATGCGTGTGCCAGCTACTCCTGGCCGGGCAATCTCCGCGAGCTCGAGAACTTTGTCAAGCGCTGCCTGGTGCTCGGTGAGGAGAGCGCGGTCCTCGATCAGCTCGAGGAGGGTGCAAGATCCGCGCCCTCCACCTCTCCCAACGACACTTCCATCCATATCACCGTGCCTCTGCGGGGCGGATGCCTTGACCTGAAGTCGCTGATGCACGACATCAAGAAGGACGCAGAGCGCGCTGCCATCCTGCAAGCGCTGGAACGCACCGGCGGGAATAAACAGAAGGCTGCCCGCCTGCTGCGCATCAGCTTGCGCAGCTTGCACTACAAGGTACGTGCCTATCGCATCGAGGCAGGTCACGCGCGCGATGAGAATCGCTTCGAAATCGCGCATCCCGCCCCTCGGGCCGCCGCCGCGGCCTCTTCGTCTTCGGGCGGAACCGCGAAGGTGCTCACCATGGACCGAACCCTGCCGGCCGCCAGCTGATCAGGGTTTTACCTTACAGGCTTTGTAGGCATCCAACCTGATTGTGCGCAGCTTGCGCCGGTTTTCAGATTAGAAGAACCGTTGTTTTCTTCCGCCCTTCGACCACTGCTCTGCGGGTACCGAAGGATTCCACCGCCCGCGCCGCGCCGGTCTGGAATGCCACGCATTCTTCCGGAGCCCTGCGGTGCAAGCCTGCTCCGCGTGCTGCAAGCCGGCTGAACCTGCAATTTGCTTCCTGCAACCCGGCTGTGGGGGAACAACCGCCAAGCCGGCTATCAAGAGAGCGCTTATGGAAGTTCCAATTCTTAAACAGGGCTCCTACCTGATCGCCTCCGTCCAATCTGCCTTGGTTGACGACGATCTGACGCGTCTCCACGACGCCCTTCTGAACCAGGTCCGGCAGATCCATCCCAAAGGGGTGGTTCTCGAGATCGGGGCACTTGATGTCGTGGATTCTTTTGCTACCCGCACCTTCTGCGACATGGCGTCGAAAATGCGCAGCCGCGGCACCGAGATGGTGATTGCCGGCATCCAACCAGATGTAGCAGTTGCCGTTGCAAGGTTTGGCCTCGATCTGGAGGCCGTGCCGACAGTCCATGATCGCGCCGCAGGCCTTGCTTATCTGAAACATAGAGCACGGGCTCCCCATTGAGAGCGTGGGGCCCAGGGTAGAGTCTTCACTTGAATAAGCAGTGGATGATTGAGAGCCAGGGCCCGGTCGCAAACACTACCGCGCCCAAGGTGCGCTCGCTGACGAAGCGGCGCGCAGACCACAAGCGGGCTGCGCCTCTCGCGCGGCCATTAAGTCCCGGGCCCGCCGGTCACGGCCAGGTGCGCATCCTGATCCGCTCCAATGCCGACATTCTTGAAGCCCGGCGCCACGGTCGGGAGCTGGCGCTCCGTCTCGGGTTCTCCTCCATCGACTGCACCCTGATCGCCACAGCCATCTCCGAGCTCTCGCGCAATATCGTGCTTTACGCGGGCCACGGGGAGATCTGCGTGGGTGAAGACCATCCCATGGGCGCAACCGGCATCGTCATCACCGCCGTTGACCACGGCCCCGGTATTCGCGACGTCCGCAGCGCGCTGCAGGATGGCTACTCTACCTCGCGGGGGCTAGGCCTGGGGCTGCCCGGGGTCAAACGCATCATGGATGAATTCGAAGTCACCTCCAAGCCGCGCCAGGGAACTACTGTCACGGTCAAGAAATGGAAATCCAACTGAAAGGAAGAAGCCGGGGAGCGGCGGCCGCAATCTTCGCACTGCTCCCATGATGGCCACTCCAGTCCGCGTGGCCAGGGTCAGCCCATGAGCGAATCGGGCTCTTTGCTGGACGAATTCGGCGGCTTGTATGCGGGCGCGCTGGGCAAGTATCTGACCGGCGGCGGCGAAGCTCCACTTCAGGACGCTTACGAACTGGGGCGCCAGGGCCTCACCGGCGGCAGCGGCGTCCTGCAGATGGTGGACCTCCATCACGCGGCGCTGGCCTCGCTGCTCGGCGCAGACAAGTCGCACCTCTCCTCCGAACCCATCGTCAAGGCCGGGCAGTTCTTCGCGGAGAGTATGTCGCCCTTCGAGATGACGCACCGCGCCATCGGCGAAGCCAACACTGCGCTGCGCAGGCTCAATGACACTCTGGAAGAGGAGGTGCAGCGCATTGCACTCGCGCTGCATGACGATGCAGGACAGCTCATGGTCGCCGTCCACCTGAGCCTGGACGAAGCGACCCGCGAGCTGCCGCCCCAGGTCCAAGCCAAGCTGACCGGCGTGAAGGCTCTGCTCGCGCTGGTAGAAGAGCGCATCCGGGACCTTTCTCACGAGTTGCGCCCGGCCATGCTCGACCATCTGGGCCTGGTGCCTGCGCTGGAGTTCCTGGCCGCCAACTTTGGGCAGCGCGCCGGCCTGCACATCACCGTGGAATCCAAGCTGCACGGCAAGCTCGCCCCCAAGCTGTCGCTGGCCTTCTACCGCATTGTCCAGGAGGCGCTCACCAACGTGCGCCGCCATGCCCGCGCCACCAAGGTGCGCATCTCGATCAGCAAGAAGGGGGACATCGTCCGCTGCCTGGTCGCCGACAACGGCGTCGGGTTCGACCCGGCCTCTATCGTCAACTCCGGCCGACCGGGATTGGGCCTGTTGGGAATCCGGGAACGCCTGAGTGCCCTCGGGGGCAAACTCCGCATCCAATCTGCCGAGGGGCGTGGAACGCGGTTAGAGATCACTGCGCCCTTGCAACAGGTGGAACATGCCGATTCAGATACTCCTCGCCGACGACCATCCAGTGGTGCGTGACGGGCTGCGAGCCATCCTCGAACGCGAAGGATTCAAGGTCGTGGCGGAAGCCTCGAACGGCCGCGAAGCCGTGGAATGGGCCGAGAAAGTGCACCCCGACGTCGCCGTTCTGGATTTATCAATGCCCTTCCTGAACGGAATTGACGCGGCACGCGAAATTCGCCGCGTCTCACCCGCAACCCGAACCATCATGCTTACCATGCATACCGAGCGGCAGTTCATCCTTGAGGGACTGCGCGCCGGAACCCGCGGCTTTGTCATGAAGACCCGCAGCGGCGAAGAACTGGTGCATGCCGTGCGCGAAACCGCGCGCGGCGGCAGCTACTTTAGCCCTGAGGTGACGCAGGCCGCCGTGGAAGCCTACCAGAACAAGTCCGAGCTGCCGGAGGATCCTCTCACGCCCCGCGAGCGCCAGGTGCTGCAACTCATCGCCGAAAGCAAGACGACGAAAGAGATTGCCGCGCTGCTCGAGATCAGCGTAAAGACGGTGGAGACCTACCGCAGCCGCATCATGGAAAAGCTCGGTATTCACGAAACCGCCGGAGTAGTGCGTTACGCCATTCGCCACTGCGTCGTTCAACCCTGACTCAACCGTTTTTCCATCGGATGCCCCACCCTCGCTGCGGCTCGATCGCGGCGAGGGTGGGGATATCTATATTCGTTGCCTCTCATCCCTATCGATAAAGCTGGGCGCTGTTTCCCGTGTTCATTCGGCTCGCTCCCCCGCCATC
>DAIDLI010000016.1 GCA_027449545.1 Acidobacteriaceae bacterium
AGACCAGCGGCTGGACCAACTCAACCTGTGGAAGTGACCAGCCACCGTGACGGTGGCCCAACGTAATCGGGGCCGCGTTAGCGACCCCCTCGGTGATCACCCAAAAGCGGCCATAGATGATCAAGTGAAAAGCGGCCATAGACAGAAGGCTTAAGGCAGATCTGCTACAGGGGCAAGTTAGCCTCTGTGGTCATGAGCCACGTCTTGAGCAGAGAAAAGCGAGAACAAGTCATTGCACTGGGCCGGCTGGGCTGGTCGTTGCGGCGCATCGAGCAGGCGACCGGAGTACGCCGGGAGACGGCGGGGGATTATCTTCGCGGCGCGGGGATTGCGTTACGGCGTCCCGGCGGCTGGGGACGCCACGGTCCTTCAAAAGCGGCCATAGACCCGATCACCGGCTCTGATGGCGTGGATTCAAAAGCGGCCATAGAGGTGATCACCGGCTTTTTGGCGGCGAAACCGGGTTGCGGGCCGCCGAGCAGCTGCGAACCTTACCGCGAACTGATCGCGCGGGAGTTGGAGCGTGGCCGCAACGCGATGGGCATTTGGCAGGACCTGGTCGACAGGCATGGGTTCGCCGGTGGTTACCAGAGCGTGAGGCGATTCGTGCGCAATATGGGCGGCGCTGCAAGGGCCGAAGCGCGGGCGATCATCGAGACGCGGCCGGGTGAAGAGTGTCAGGTTGATTACGGCACGGGTCCGATGGTGCGCGACCCGGATAGCGGCAAGTACCGTCGTACGCGGCTATTCGTTCTGACGCTTGGCTGCAGTCGGAAATGTGTTCGGCTTCTGGTCTTCCGATCCAGTGCGCGGATGTGGGCCGAGCTTCACGAGAAGGCGTTTCGCCGGCTTGGCGGTTCGCCGCGGGTCGTGGTCCTGGACAACCTCCGTGAGGGCGTGTTGTGTCCGGACTTCTACGATCCGGACCTGAATCCCTTGTATCGCGACGTTCTGGCGCACTATGGCGTGACGGCACTACCGTGTCGGGTGCGCGATCCGGATCGCAAAGGGAAAGTGGAGTCCGGCGTAGCCCATGCGCAGAAGACGCCACTGAAGGGCAAGAAGTTCGAGAGCCTGGAAGAGGCGCAGGCGTACCTGGATCACTGGGAAGAGCACTGGGCCGACAAGCGCATCCACGGCCGGACCAAGCGGCAGGTAGCGGCGATGTTCGCTGAGGAAAAGCCTTATCTGCAGCCGTTGCCCGTGGAGCCGTTCCGTTACTACCAGTATGGCGAGCGCACGGTTCATCTGGATGGCTGTGTCGAAGTGGAGGCTGCTTACTACGGTGCGCCACCGGGCTGGATCGGGCGGAAGGTCAACGTGCAGTGGGACGCGATGTTCGTGCGTCTGCTTAATCCGCGCACCGGTGAGTTGCTGCGCGAGCATCTGAGCGGCAAGCGCGGCGGGCACCGCATCCGGGATGCGGACCGCCCACGGCGCACTCCGCCGAAGCTGCTTCAACTGCTGGCACGGGCGCACAAAGCCGGAGCCAACATCGGCGCGGTCTGCAACGCCATCCATGCTCGTCAGGGCGAACTCGGAGCGCGCCGTATCCAGGGCGTTCTCCAGTTGGTGAAGCAATATGGCAGCGTGGCTTGTGACGACGCCTGTGCGGCGGCGCTGGAGCTGCGCACTGCCGAGTATCGCTTCGTACGCCGCTATCTGGAGCGCAGCCCGCAGGCTCCTCTTACTCTGCGACAGGTCGATCCGCTCATCCGCGAACTGAGTCAGTATCGCGACCTGATCCAGCAACGGATCCACTTCGAGGAATCCCAATCATGAACCTGATAGAACTCAATCGCTCCCTGGTGCAACTGCGCCTGAGCGGCATGGCCGCGGTGATGGAAACCCGCCTTCTGCAGGCGCAGTCGGAGAACATGGCGGCCATCGACCTGATCTCAACGCTGGTCTCTGATGAGCTGGCCTGCCGCAGCAAGCGGCTGCTGGAGAGGCGCCACAAACAGGCGCAGTTCCGTGACGCGGACAAGCGCCTGGACAACTTCGACTTCCAGTTCAACGCACGGATGAATCGCAACCTGGTCTTCGAACTGGCCACGGCAAACTGGGTCGGAAAGCGCGAAGACGCCTTGTTCCTTGGTCCGCCAGGGAGTGGAAAAAGCCACTGCGCACAGGCCATAGGACACGCCGTCATCCAGCAGGGCTACCGCGTGTTATATCGCGAAGCCCACAAGCTGTTGGAAGAACTGGCCGATGCTGCGCTCGATGGCAAGCGCAAGGAGTTCATGGAACTGCTGACCACCGTGCCGTTGTTGATCATCGACGACCTGGGGATGCGCAAGCTACCGCTGACCGCCGCCGAGGAACTGCTGGAGATCATCATGCGCCGCTATGAACGCGCCAGTACGCTTCTGACATCGAACAGGCCCGTCGACGACTGGGGCAAACTGCTGGGCGACAGCGCCGCTGTCACCGCCATGCTGGACCGGCTTCTACACCACGGCCACGTGCTCAAATGCGGCCCGCGCAGTTGGCGCACCAAGACCGGCAGTATGGGAGAAGGACAATGACAACAGCAAGTGCAAAGACAAAAGCAAAAACAAAAGCGATAAGGAGGCCGGGCAAAGAACGCCCGGCGTCGTCGCGACTGGTGATCCAGAAGCCTCGACGCCGGAGCCTCACCATAGGAATACTGGCAAAAACACGAAACCCTCCACCGGCCAGCCCATCGGGCAAGCCGCAGAGGGTCTCGATTACCGATTCCTTCGGAGCCAGCCCCGTGTCATCGGCCCTGGATCACTCCGCAAGGCGCGACCCCGGCAGAGCGACTACAACACTACCACGCAATCAAGGTGTCTGAACATCAACGCGCTACTGGCCCCTTGCAAAGATACATGTCGGCAAGGTAAAACAATCACGTCTTCAGCCACTCTCTATGGCCGCTTTTAACCCGATCACGTATGGCCGGATTTAACATGATCACCGAGGGTAAGAATGCGCAGACGGGTTTCTGGATCGCTCGCTTCGGTGCGGTTCAGGTCGCTTCGTAATTCCGCAATCTGGCTTGGAATTGTCCAGGAAGACTCGCTCTTCGCCAGCACTTGGCTGACATGCGCGTAGAGGGCCCGGGAGGGATCACCCTTTTTGATGAATTCGAGTTCGGCTTGATGGTAGAGCGGGGCAGCTGCAATCCAGCTATTGAGCCATGAAAGATCGTCGGCTCGCTTCAGCAGCGCCTCTGGAGAATGAGATATGCGCAGGAAGACTTGATACCCGACAATGCTCAGCAGAGCTGCCAAAAGCAAACCGGAAGCGATGCGAAGGCTTGGGGGAAGAGCGACTCGCATAGCAGAATCCGTTCACTTGCCGTCCATCATGGCAGAAATAGCAAATCCGGACAACTGCTCGCGCCGCAACCTCAGCCATCTTATTGACTTTAAAGGTCCATAAATTGAAACGCCAATAAGGCCACGGCCAGCCAGGTTTGTGATTTAAGAATGCAGTTCCGTTGCGGGCACCGTCTCTGACGTCTGAGAACGCACCTCGTCATAAACCTGCCTCCGCATCCAATCAGCCACCACACGCTGAAAGTCTTTGTCATTCATGTAGCGAGCAAAGATCTCCTGATTCTGGTCCATGCGATCGATGAACTTGTCTTCGAGCGCCTTGTCGAATACGTATCCGAAATTCTCCAGCGAATTGACCATGGCTGCCTGTTGGATTGCAGTGTCAGATATCGCTTCCTCTCTGATCTGCTCGAAGAACAGTTGATCGGCCGGTTTGAAGTCAGTTGCGAATCGCTCGTTGACGACGTCGATCAATCGAGAGAGCTCGACCTGTTCATGGCGGTCTTTGCCGGTGCCGACGGCGGTAGGTGCAGGAACGGTTCCCCGGTCACCGGCCCCTAGAGCAATGGAGCCTTCGCTCGTCTGCTGCAAGCGATAAAAGCGAAGAGCAACCTCGTCCTCAAGCACTACTGCCGGACCAATACCACGCTTCGGCAACCGCGGTACCAGCAACCGAACAAATGCGTAGAGTTTTTCAAGATCGGCGTCTTGAAATGGAATGATCTGCGACATGAACGAGTACAGGTTCCGGAAAGCAACCAAGTTGCTGCGGAACTGTTCCTGCTT
>DAIDLI010000017.1 GCA_027449545.1 Acidobacteriaceae bacterium
TCTTGACAAGCTGGCGAACCGCCAAAAACTCGAGGATCCGCTCCTTGATCTTTTCAAGACCGTAATGGTCGGAGTTGAGCACCTTCTCTGCGTAGTCGATGGAGCGCGTCTCTTTGGATTTCTTCTTCCACGGCACGGCCAGCAGCCAGTCGATGTAGTTGCGGCTGACGGTGGACTCGGCGGACATGGGCGGCATGGCCTCGAGCTTCTTGAGCTCCTGGTTGGCCTTTTCGAGCACATCCTTGGGCATGCCGGCGGCTTCGATCTTCTTGCGCAGTTCGTCGAACTCGCTCTTTTCGCCGCGGCCCAGCTCCTTCTGGATGGCCTTGATCTTTTCGTTGAGGTAGTACTCTTTCTGGGCCCGCTCCATCTGGCGCTTCACGCGCGACTGGATGTTGCGGTCGAGGTCGAGCTTCTCGATCTCGATATCCAGGACGTCTGCGATGCGCGTCAGCCGCTGGGCGGGATCGAAGATGGCCAGCAGCTCCTGCTTCTCCTCGATGCCGAGCTGCAGGTTGGCGGCGATGGTATCGGAGAGCTTGGCCGGCTCATCCATGCGCACCGTGGCGATGATGGTCTCGTAGTTGAGCGACTGCTGGAGCTTGACGTAGTTCTCAAACAGGGTGGTCACGCGCTGCATGAGCTGTTCGAGCGCGGGCGTCATCTCAAAGCTGGATTTGGCGATGCGAACCGTGGCCACGAAGAATCCGTCGCGATCCGTCACGTCGACGGATTTGGCGCGCTCGATACCCTCGACCAGCACTTTGATATTGCCGTCGGGCATTTTGACGCTCTGCACGATATTGCAGATGGAGCCGACCTGGTAAATGTCCTTGGCGCGGGGCTCATCGATGGAAGCGTCATGCTGGGTGGCGAGAAAGATCTTGCGATCCCCGGTCAGAGCCTCTTCCAGGGCGCGCACGCTGGATTCGCGGCCCACCACAAACGGGGTCATCATGTAGGGGAAGATGACCATGTCGCGGATGGGCATCATGGGCAGCTTGCGCGTCTCGGATTTTTCGCGGGGAACGGTCATAGAAACACCTGATGAGTATTCGACGTGCGACAGCCGGTTTTCGATTCATGCACTTGAGGCTGCGGATGGGGTGCGCGCAGCTCTCTCCTCGAAGAAAGATCCGCGTTTCACAATGCGGGCTCGAATGCGGACCGAAAGCGGTCGGAAAGGCACCTTCCGGCTCGAAGGTCGGCTGGGGCCTTTTGGAGATTGTACAGCGGATGAGCGGCAAGCAGGGACCGAGGGACGGGCAGCCCGGGAAGCGAGGAGAGAGAAAAGCTGAGGAAATTCACTCCGTGATGCTTTATGATCCGCAGCGGAGGGGGAAACGATGGCGGATCCGGTAATTGCGCAGAAGATGCCGTACGAGACACAAGTGGAGGTGGGCAAGAGTTACTTTTGGTGCGCGTGCGGCCGCAGCGCCAGCCAGCCGTTCTGCGACGGCAGCCACCGGGGCACAGGAATGACGCCGGTAAAGTACGAGTGCCGGGAATCGGGCACCGTCTTCTTCTGCGGCTGTAAACGCAGCGGCGACCAACCCTTTTGCGACGGCACCCATGACACGCTGTAGGCGCGTACGGTTCCAGTGAGCGCCGATGGCTGAAGAGACGAAGCACCAAGCCGCGCGGGTCGACGGCCTGAGCCTGCTGGTGGTCGGCAGCGCGCTCTTTCTTCTGACCGGGATGGTCTGGGCGGTGATTGCGCCGCGGGCGCTGATGGACTTTCGCCCCGCTTATTTCACTGCCCGCTGCCTGCTGGAGCATCGGGACCCCTACAATCCTTCCGAAATGCTGCGCGCCTATGCGGAGGCGGGGCAGGCGCGGCCGCATGAATCGGCCGGCGACCGCATGCTGGAGACGCGGAACGAATACCTGCCCAGTGAACTGCCCTGGACGGTTCCGCTGGCGCTGCTGCCCTTCGCGGCTGCCCAGGCGCTTTGGGCGGTCCTGATCGGGGCGGCGTTCACGCTGGCCGCATTCCTCATGTGGCGGCAATCCTCCGCGACGCCGCGGCTTGCTGGAGGGCTGCTCTGCATCCTGCTGGTGAGCAGCCCATCGCTGATGGCCTTCGGCAATCCCTCGGCGCTGGCGGTGAGCCTGTGCGCGATCGCTGCGTGGTGTTTTGTCAGCGAACGCTGGCCCTGGGCGGGCATCTTCTGCCTGGCTGCGGCCCTGTGCGTCAAGCCGCACACCGTGGGCTTCGTGTGGCTCTATTTCCTTCTGGCCGGGGGGCGCTTGCGGCGGCGCGCGCTGCAAACGCTGGCGGTTACCGCTGTTGTCGGCGGGGCCGGCCTGCTGTGGGTCAGCGCCGTCGCTCCCCACTGGCTCGCGGAGTTGCGCACGAACCTCGCCGCCTTCACCGCACACGGCGCCATGAACGATCCCGGTCCGGCAACCGGCGGCGGGCGCGGCATTCACATGATCACGGATTTGCAGGTGATCTTCAGTTTTCTCTGGGACGATCCGCGCTTTTACAACCTCGCCAGTCTTCTCGTCTGCGCGCCGCTGTTCGCCGTCTGGGCCTGGGCGGCGCTGCGCGCCCGGGCTTCTCGCCAGCACGCGTGGTTAGGCTTGGCCGCGGTTTCGGCCCTGACCATGCTGCCGCTCTATCACCGCCAGTACGACGCCAAGCTGATCCTGCTCACCGTTCCCGCTTGTGCCCTGCTGGCGGCGGAGCGGGGACGAGCGGGCCGCTGGGCGGTGGGGCTCACCACCCTCGCCTTCGTCCTCAATGGCGACTGGATCTGGGCCGCTCTCGATGGGCTGCTACCGCGGTATCACCTGGATTCGCTCGGGCCGCACGTGAATCTGATCGCGTTTCCGGTGCACCTCAGCCTGCTGGCGCTGGGCTGCTTTTACCTGGCGGTATTTGCCAGGCGCGTGTCCCAAGAGCGCCTTGCACCGGCTGCAGTGGGCTGACCAGAATGCTTGTGCCGCGCAATTGTAGGTACTCACGGCAGGCGATGCAAATTCGGGCCTCCGTCAGATGCAGGGCCAATAGTCAATCGCCAGCAACCTCAAAAAGCCCGCTGTCATGTTGAGCGCAGCGGAACATGTGCAGTTGTTCCGCGCCGACACCGGCGCCGATAGCGACTGACGAATTTCTCAAAAGTCAGAGTTGGGAGGTGATTGACCCAGAACCCCAAAAACGCGCTGTCATGCTGAGCGCAGCGAAGAATCCGCGGTTGCCTTTTTGGCGCAGTCCCCTCACTCCCCAGATGCTTTTGGGGCGAAATCCTGGTATAGGGAACACTAGGCGGTCAACCGCTCGAGACCGTTCCATTGAGACGGCCTTCATCTGCGGCTCTTACCAATGAATGAACTTAAGCAACGCAAAAAGCAACATCGAAATGCCAGCTCCCATCATCGCTAGGCCGCTCAGTCGGTAGAGGAAAGAAGGTCTACGCGCTTGCCTCTGGCGTTCCTTTTGAATGAAGGCAGCACCCGCGCTGTCTGACCAGTTGATATGTCGGTAGAGAAACTTGTCCTCAATCTTTTTCAGTTTTCGTGGAGCGAAGCATTGAAGCGCACCGTGAACGATGATGGCGCAGCAACAGATCAGGAATATCGGGATGAAAATTGCGGTTGGCACTGGAATCAATTTTACGTGTCATAGATTATATGCGATCAAGGTGAAGCGTCGTAGCGACGGGCGCACTACGCTCATTGCGCCATCGGGGCCGAGTGGTCGGCTAACGTGACCTTTGCCCGAAAAGCAGCCGCAGATCCTTCGGCTACGCCTCAAGGATGACAGCGCTCAGAGGAGGGGCAGCGCGGAAAATCCGGGAACAAGGGCGCATCGCCGGCAACTTTTCCCCGTGAACATGCAATCGGGAACAAGCAATGTTTTGGTAGAGGTTCGTGGTCTCCCAGGTCCGAAAATCCGGACCTGGGGCACCCATCCTAAGTGGTGGAACTCACTGCCCGTGGACCTGGGGCACCCATCCTAAGTGGTGGAACTCACTGCCCGGGGACCTGGGCCACACTTGGCGGCGAGGAATTCAATGCCCGCTGGGCACGAACCGCTGACTGAGCGAAAGCCAGACCTGCAGCCCGGCCCCAAAACAAAGCCCCAGGTTCGAGGCCTGGGGCGTTTGCTGTTGCGTTCAGGTTCCTAGCCGGCCTTCTCCAGCAGGCAAAGCGACAGATCTCTGCGCTCCACCATCTCGCGCGTGATCTCCAGATCGCGGACCCGCTTGTTGCTGGGCAGGTGATACATGAGGTCGAGCATCAGCTCTTCGAGGATCATCCTCAGGCCACGCGCGCCAACCTTGCGGGCCAGGGCCTCGCGGGCGATGGCGATGACCGCGTCGTTGGTGAAGTGCAGGCGGACATTCTCGTACTCGAACAGCCGCTGGTACTGCTTGAGGATGGCGTTGCGCGGCTTGGTGAGGATCTCCATCAGCGCGGGCTCATCCAACTCGTCGAGCACGCCCATGACGGGCAGGCGGCCGACGAATTCCGGGATCAGGCCGTACTTGATCAGGTCCTGGGGTTCGGTGCGGCGCAGCAGTTCGGTATCGCGGTGCGAAGCCATGCCGGTGACTTCCTGCTCGGCGTCGCCGGCGCGGAAGCCCAGCGCCTTCTTGCCTACCCGGCGGCCCACCACGCGCTCCAGACCCACAAACGCTCCTCCGCAGATAAAGAGGATGTTGGTGGTATCGACGGCGGTGAACTCCTGGTGCGGATGCTTGCGGCCGCCCTGCGGCGGCACATTGGCCACGGTGCCTTCCAGAATCTTGAGCAGCGCCTGCTGCACGCCTTCACCGGAAACGTCGCGGGTGATGGAGGGATTCTCGTCCTTGCGGCCGATCTTGTCGATCTCGTCGATGTAGATGATGCCCTGTTGGGCGCGGGTCACGTCGCCGTCGGCGGCCTGGAGCAGCTTGAGGATGATGTTCTCCACATCCTCGCCCACGTAGCCGGCCTCGGTCAGGGTGGTGGCGTCGACGATGGCGAACGGCACGTCCAGCATCTTGGCCAGGGTGTGGGCCAGAAGGGTCTTGCCCGATCCGGTCGGCCCAATGAGCAGAATGTTGGATTTGGCCAGCTCAACGTCGTTGTTGCGCATGCGGTTCATCTGCACGCGCTTGTAGTGGTTGTACACCGCAACGGCCAGCTTTTTCTTGGTCTGCTCCTGCCCGATCACGTACTCGTCCAGGAAGGTTTTCACCTCCTGGGGCTTGGGCAGGTGTCCGGCGACGGTAGCAGGGGCGGCTTCGCCGCGGTCGTCCTCGAGGATCGAGTTGCAGACGGCCACGCACTCATCGCAAATGTAAGCGCGGGGGTAATCGCTGGGCGATGAAATGAGCTTGGCTACCGAGTCCTGCGATTTATGGCAGAACGAGCAGCGAAGTGCCTCTTCCGGCCCGGTGCGGGGTTTCATGTTGGCTCCTATTGGACGAGCATAGTCCAATCTTTTTTGGCCGTCTACAGGCCGGTCCGCAGCCGGCCCGCAGGCGTCCAGTTGGGGCCGCTAGGTGCGCGGCCGGTCAATGATCTCATCGACGATCCCGTATTCCTTGGCTTGCTGGGCCGTCATGATGAAGTCGCGCTCCACGTCCCGCTCGATGCGATCCAGGGGCTGGCCGGTGTGCTTGGCCATCAGGTTGTTGGTGATCTCGCGGATACGTAGAATCTCGCGCGCGTGGATATCGATATCGGTGGCCTGTCCGCTCAGCCCGCCCATCGAGGGCTGGTGGATCAGGATACGCGAATTGGGCAGCGCGAAGCGCTTGCCCTTGGTTCCCGAGAGCAGCAAGAAGGCGCCCATCGAGGCCGCTTGGCCGATGCAGTAGGTCACCACGTTGTTCTTGATGAACTGCATGGTGTCGTAGATGGCCAGCCCGGCAGTAATGGAGCCTCCCGGGGAGTTGATATAGAGCTGAATGTCCTTTTCCGGGTCCTCGCCGGAGAGGAAGAGCATCTGCGCTACAACGAGGTTGGCGATCTGGTCGTCGATCGGGGTGCCCAGGAAGATGATGTTGTCGCGCAGCAGACGGGAGTAGATGTCGTAGGCGCGCTCGCCCCGGCTCGTCTGCTCAACCACCATGGGAACTAAAGCCATCTTGTGTTAGCTCCTAGCTTTCAAGCTTCTAGCTTCCAGCCCGTAACTTCGCTTCCGTGTCCTCTTGCAGCCCGGTCATCCTGCCCTGCCGGGCTCGCAGCGAGAAGCTAGCGGCCAGAAGCTGTTGATCTAGCCGGGCAGGCGTTCGTAGAGGGCGGTGGCGGTTTTTTCCCGCCGAATTTGTTCCCTGAGCCTAGCCAGTCCGCCGTCCTGTGTCAATCGCCCCTTCAGGGTATCGAGGGGCTCGCGGGTCTGCAGAGCGGCCATTTGCAACTCGGTCTCCATCTCCTCTTCGCTCACATCCACGTTCTCTTCGTGTGCGATGCGGTCCAGCAGGATCTGGGTTTTAACTTCGGCCAGGGCGCTATCGCGCTGCGCGGCACGCAGGCGCTCGAAGTCGAGCTTGCGCATCTGGTCGGGGTTCATGCCCTGGGCGGCGAGAGCGCGCAGGCCCCGTTCCAGGCGATTGTCCACCTGTTCCTGGATCAGCGACTCGGGCACGGGGAAGTTGAAGCGCTCGGCGATCGCTGCCATGAGACGGTCCTTGGTGTCATTTTCGACGCTGCGCCGCTTGCGGTTGGCCAGATACTCGCGGACCTTGGCTTCCAGTTCCGCCAGACTCTCGTAACCGCCGATTTCCTTGGCAAACTCGTCGTTGAGTTCGGGCAGGTTGCGCTTCTTGATTCCCTTCACCGCGAGCTCGTAGGCCACGGTCTTCCCGGCCAGCTTGGGCTCCTGGTAATCGGCCGGGTACACCACCTCGGCCTTCAGCTCCTGGCCCACCTTGGCGCCGCGCAGGGCGGTCGTAAAGGCTTCCACGGTGGACGGGCCGCCAATCTCCACGAGAGCGTCCTCGCCCGCGATCGGGGCGGCATCGGCCTCGCCTTCGACCTGGCCTTTGTAGCTGATCTGGGCAAAGTCGCCGTCGGCCAGCGGCCGGTCTTCTTCAACCGGCTCCATGGTGGAGCGGGAATCGCGCAGCTGGTTCAGTTCCTGCTGGTACTCCTCTTCGGTCACGTCCACGGAGGGCTTGTCGACCTTGACGTCCTGGTAGCCGTCGATGGAGAAGTCGGGCAGGTACTCAAACACCGCCTTGACGTGCAGCGGAGCGTTCTCGTCCACCGTCAACTCGGTGACCTGCGGCTGGCCCACGGGCCGAACGCCCTGCTCCTGCACAACCTTGTTGAAGCGCTCGGGCAGCAAGGAATCGATGACGTCCTTGCGGATCTCGGTGGCGAACTTGCGGCGAACGATCGACTCCGGAACCTTGCCGGCGCGGAAGCCGGGGATGCGGGCGTACTTGCGGTAATTGGCGGCCACCTTGCGGTAGGCGGCGGCCACTTCTTCGGCGGGAACGTCGATGACCAGCTCGCGGGTGCACTCCGGGTTGAGCACCGGCCCGTGGCGGTGTTCATGGTTGTGGTCGTGGCCCTCATGATCGTGGGCTGCTTCGACGGTCTCGGACTTGTTTTCGAGCGCTTCTGCTTCAGTAGAACTCAACGTTTTGCCTTCCCGGCCCGTCCAGCGGGCCGATTTACGATTCGCTCCGGGGAATAGCTGCCCGGATCAGCGATCGGCAGCCGCTGTGGCCGCCGCCTGCGTGATTCCGGATTTTCGGAGAACGAAGTCCCCTCTTTCACGAGCGCCCGCCAATCGAAAAAACCCGGCAAATTCCATGATGCGATCTGGCGCTAAGGGGTTCCGAAAAAAGCTGTGCAACCGTCCCGCTCGTCTCCGCTGAACACCCGAAAGACAGCATCGCGGGAGCGAGTGATGCCTCCCAACATGGTACGGGGGGCCGGGCGGCAGGGTCAAACCAGCCGGCTGGCTATGGAAACGCACACGCGCAGCCGGTCTGGAAACCTGAACCGCTGAAGGGTGACCCGAAGGTGGTAAGAGAAGCAACCCCCCGTCCACGGGCCACATCCTTACAGTGCAAGCGGTATAGGTGTGCACTCCCAAGCGCCAAGAAAGGCTGCCCATGGAAGCGATTTCCTTCTGGGCCCTGTGCAAGATCACTGCCCTCTCACATGTCGACCGCCTGCTGGAACGGAGGCGACGCCCCATGCTGAACCTGGAAGACGCGGAAGTAGCCGCTCCTGAGAAGCCAGAGGCCTATCGTGCTGTGCCGGGTTCCGGGCGGTTAGCCCTGGTAGCCGCTGCGGAGCCTCTTGAGGAACCGCAAGCGACATTCGGCGCGTGCGCGCTGCTGTACCTGCGCAAGAGCAGCGCTCCCTGAGCGCTGCTCTCCGCCCGCTGGTCAAAACCGGAAGACCAGACCGGTGCCAAAGCGGTAATGGTTTGCGTTCGAAGGCGAATCGGTGGTGGTGATGTAATCGCCGACCACGCGCCAGGCGAAGAACGGCAGCAGATGAAAGTCCACGCCGCCGCCCACATCCCCCGCCAGGGGAGTTTTCGAGTAGGAGAGCGGGCCGCCGACCGAATAGCTGTGCGCGGCTCCCACCAGTCCGTGGGCGAAGAGGTGAATCCCAGCTAAACCCACGGTGACGCGCGGTCCCACAAGGACGGTTGTGGTGCGTGCGTCGTTGCTCGACGCCCCGAGGCCGTAATGTGCCACATCCACCTCCGCACCGAGGAAGGGGATGAAATGGAGTTCGCCGGCAGCATCCTAGCCGTTTTCAGCCGGGGTGTTGGCGATGAAGTTGTTGGCTCCGCTGCGGCTGTAACCGAAGTAGACGTCGCCGCCCGGGCCGAGGGCGCGCGCCGCCGCAGGAGCGAAGGCCATGGCGGCGGCGAGAAGGATAAGGGCCGATCGAGACAAACAGGAGAAGATGCGCATGAATGGTCCTCCGGGGGCGCTCGCGTGATCGGAGCGGCGCGGATCAATGAAAGGTTCTTCGCGGCCGCGGCGGTTCCCAGCGGGTTAGTTCGGGCCAAGGCCCTTCGCGAAAGCGCTGCGCGCGGCGAGACTTACGGATAACTGATGGTGGCACGGGCGGGGCGGTTGGCTGGCGGAAAACCGCCGGTCAGCACCCGCCGGATCAAGAGGCTGGCCCAAAATGGTTTCCAGACCTTCAGGCCGAAACGCGCGCTTCTTGCCAAAACTTTACCGCCTCTGCTAACTAATCCTTTAGTTGCTCGTCTACCGAATGTACGCACAAGCCGGGGTGAGCCGGGAAGGGGCTCATCCGGGCGCAAGCGGTCAAGAACATGCCTCCGAAGAAGTCCAACACGCTGACCGAAGCCGAGCTGAGGCTGATGAAGATCCTGTGGAGCCGTGGTGAGTCGGCGGTCACGGATCTGGTAGCGGCCATCCCCGAAGGCGAGTCGCTGGCCTACAACTCCGTTCTGACGACGATCCGGATTCTGGAGCAAAAGGGCTATGTGGAGCATCGACAGGAGGGGCGGGCCTTCGTGTACCGGCCTGTTGTGGCCGAGCAGGAGGCCAGCCGCAGCGAGGTGCGGCATGTGCTGAGTCGGTTCTTCGGCAATTCGCGGGAGCGGCTGCTGCTTTCGCTGCTCGGCGATGAGGAGATCACGATCGAGGAACTGGAGCGGATCAAGGAAGCCATCCAGAAGAGCGGACCGGAGAAGGAAGAGGCACGCGGGGCCACGCAGGGCAGTTCGCAGGACGAGGCGTAGCGAATGGAGCTGATGGAGATCTTCCGGGAGTTCGCACAGTTGGCTGGGCCGACGGCGATGCGAGCGCTGTGGCAGGGCGGGATTCTGACGGTGGCGCTGGCCCTCGCAGTGCGTTTGGCGCCGCGCCTCTCGGCCTCTGACCGGTTCCGCATCTGGTCGGCAGCCTTCGCGGCATTGGTGGCAATTCCCTTTCTGCCGCTTCTGAATACCTTGAGTCTTGGTTCTCTCGCCGCAAGCGCCACAGCCGGGCCTGCGCCCAGCGATGCGCTGATCCATATCGATCCGCGCTGGGGCCTGGCGATCACAGGTTTGTGGCTTGCTCTCAGCGCCTGGCGGGCCATCGATCTTCTGGCCCATTCGTGGCGGCTGCGGCGGCTGTGGAAGAATGCGGTTCCGGTAGCTGTCCCTGCTGCAGGATACGAAGTGTGCTCGACGCGCGAGCTGGACCGGCCGAGCGTGATCGGGTTCTTTGCGCCGCGCATCCTGATTCCCGACTGGCTGCTGGAGCGGCTGTCGCCGGAAGAGCTGGAGCAGGTGATTCTGCACGAGGCCGAACACCTGCACCGCCGCGACGACTGGACGAACCTGGTGCAGAAGCTTGCGCTGGTCGTTTTCCCGGTGAATCCGGCGCTTGTGTGGGTGGAGCGGCGGCTGTGCCGCGAGCGCGAGATGGCATGCGATGAGGGCGTGATTCGCCGCACCCAGGCGCCGCGGGCTTATGCTGCCTGCCTGGCCAGCCTGGCGGAGCGCGGGCTGGAGCGCCGCGCCGAGGCGCTGAGCCTGGGCGCGTGGCAACGACGGCCGGAGCTGGTAGAGCGGGTCCATCGCATTCTGCGGCGCGGGCCGGTGCTGCATCCGGCGGCCGCGCGCGCGCTGCTGGTGGTGGTCGGATGCGGTCTGTTTGCGGGTTCGGTCGAGTTCGCGCGCTGCCCGCAACTGATCGCCTTTACCGCCGCCCCGACGCAGGCGCAACTGGCGCAGGCAGACGAAGGCGATGCGGTGATCCATCCCGATGCCGTGCCTGGCGCCGGGCAGATGCTCACCGCGACGCGCCCCGGCGAGGGCTACCACGCGGTGAACGCGATCGCGCAGGTTCCGAGCCGCGCCGAGTCGGCGGCGGCTCGCGCACACCAGATGCGCATTGAGGGCCGCAGGACAGTGGCTCGCCCGGCGCGCGCCATCCTCTCAGAACCGCGGCGGGAGATGGCCACGGCAGATCGGAAGCCGCTCTCCGCAGCCGCGCCTCAGCAGTGGGTGGTGTTTACGGCGTGGGAGCAGATCGAGACAACGACGCAGGCTGCTCCGATATCCGCACAAGCGAAGGCAACGCATGCCGGGAATGCGGCAGCGTCGGCTGCGCAGGGAGATGTGGTGGTTGACGCCGCTCGCCAAATCACGGTGACGCGGATGTTTCTCACGGTCTATTCCACCGGCTCAGCGAAGGCTGGGCGCGGCGCGAAGAGCTCCGCCACTCCGGCCATGCAGCAGTCCTTCCCGCTGCGGGATGGCTGGCTGGTCTTTCAACTTTAGGAACTGAGTTTCACAACCCAAGGTGAGGTGAACGATGTTTGAAGCAACTAAATCTTTAGTAGCCAGGGCGCGCAAGTTGCTGGTCCCGGCGGGCTGCATCTCGGCGATGATTCTCGCCGGTGCTCTGGTGTTCAACCACAACGAGGCGCATGCCGCCATTGACCAGGGCGCGCCGCTGAACCAGAGCGCGGTGGCGCCGCTGGTGGCGCTGAACCATGCCGTTGAAGCGGTGGCCGAGAGGGTGACGCCTTCGGTGGTGAACGTGGCGGTGACGGCGCGGGTGACCAACGATCAGGGCGAAGGCGGTGACGGCCAAGAGCAGGGACAGAGCCAGGGCGGTGTCTCGCCGCAGGATCTGCCTCCGGGCCTCCGGCAGTTCTTCTTCGGGTTCGGCGGCCAAGGCGGAAATCCGCAGCCGCAGCCGCAGATCGAGCACGGCATCGGCAGCGGCGTGATCATCTCCTCCGACGGCTACATTGTGACCAACGATCACGTGGTGAATCACGCTACGCAGATCCGGGTGACGCTGCACGACCGGCGGGTGTTTCCGGCCAAGGTGGTGGGCGTGGACAAGCTCAACGATCTGGCGGTGATCAAGATCGACGCCAAGAACCTGACTCCGATTGCGTGGGGCGATTCGACCCAGGTGAAGCCGGGCGAGACGGTGCTGGCGTTCGGCAATCCGTTCGGGAACTTCCCCTTCACGGTGACGCGGGGCATTGTGAGCGGCGTGGACCGGCCCAATCCTTATTCGAATGACGCGCGCCGGCCGGGCGCCTTCATTCAGACCGACGCGGCGATCAACCCCGGCAACTCCGGCGGCCCGCTGGTGAACGCCTATGGCGAGCTGATCGGCATCGACACGTTCATCATCACCAACAACGGGCAGTTCGCGGGCGCGGGCTTCGCCATTCCCGAGCAGATCGTAAAGGCCAGCGCCGAAGCTCTGATGAAGAACGGCATGGTGCATCATGGCTACCTGGGCATCACGATGAACGACGTGACGCCGGAGAACGCCAGCTTCTTCAACCTGCCCGATGCGTCGGGGGCGATCGTCAGCCAGGTTACGCCCGATTCTCCGGCCAGCCAGGCAGGCCTGGAGCGCGGCGACGTGCTGCGCGAACTGAACGGCAAAAAGATCGCCAACGGCAGCGCGCTGCAGGTGGCGGTGAGCGAGATGGCTCCCGGCACCTCGATCCAACTGGGCATTCTGCGGAATGGGAAGCCGATGACGCTGAAGGCCACGCTGGGCGAGTTCCACAACAGCGGCGCCGAGACGGCCTCGAACGGGTCGGCGAAGAAGAAGGGCAAGCTGGGCATCACCATCCAGAACCTGACGCCGGATGTGCGCCAGCAGTACAACATTCCGGACAACGTGCACGGCGCGGCGATTGTGAACGTGGTGCCGGGCAGCCCCGCGGACAATGCCGGCCTGGCTCCGGGCGACGTGATTCTGGAAGTGAACCGTCACACGGTCACCGATGCGCAGGCGTTCGCCACGCAGGTGGAGAATGCGCCGTCGGGCAAGGACATCCTGCTGCTGGTGTGGTCGAACGGCGGCGCCAGCTATCGCGTGGTGCATCCGGCGAGCAGCAGCGATCAGAGCAACCAGTAACCGCAGTTTTTCCCGCGAGGGATTGAGGGAGCGGGCCCGTGGCCGTGGCAGTATACGGCTCCGGGCCCGCCCTTTTTTTGCCCAAGTTGGAGGCGCCGACCGGGGCGGCGACGTGAGCCAGATCACATTTTCACGCGCTCGAATTGTGGCCTTTGTTGCGTAAGTGCGGAAAGGAAAGGAGTTATTTTCCTGCCTCCCGTAAGTGTGGAAAACAAAGGAGTTACAACTGCGGGTTGCGTAAGTGTGCGATTCACAGGACTTATACAAAGGAAAAGCGCATATAGCTCCCGGGCAGATTCCGCGCCGCGCACGGGCGAGAGAGGGCTGAGACGATGATGCCTGAAGCCGAGAACTACCTCGCAAAGAGCGAGGCGAGGGCGTGTTTTCTCGAGGGCCGCGCCTGCGGGGCGGGCTGCCGGCTAGTTGGGCGCAGCGGTGATGAGCATGACGAGATCGGGGACAACGGCGCAGGTCTTGCCCGCCGGAAGCGTCCAAGTTGTGCCGTCTGTGAATTGCGCCGCCGCCATTTGGATTGAGGTGACCGCGGACAGGCCTGGCACCCAGAGGTCCGCGGAGACGGTGCGCTCGGATTCGCGCTGGAAGCGGACGACGAGCCTGCGCACGGCCTGCGCAGAATGCTTGTCGGTGGCCGCCTGCTGCATACGGGCCTCGGGGATCCAGCCGCGGATCTCGAGAGTGGCGCTGGCGATGGTGCGGTTGCCGGAATTGGTGAGGGTGAGGTGAATTCTCTGGCCGATGCCCCTGGGATGTGCGCCGCCGGTCCTGACGGTGCTTCCATCGGCAAGATGGCTGGCCTGCATGCCTGCGGGGCAGAGATTGGGAGACGCGGTGGCGGGGGCAGGCGGCTGTCCGTTGGGGTTCTCGAGTTGCACGAGGCCGAAGTTCCGGGCTCCCGTCTGGGTTCCAGCCTGGGCGGCAACCGCCAGCGGAGCGATTATCAGCAGACATCCGAGCCATGCAGTCCGTTTCATGACGCTCTCCCTCCGGGCCTGAATCGGCACCCCTATTGTTGACCCGGGCTTCTTCCCTGTCCAGTGCATTGGTTGTTTTCGGAGCGGCAAATTCTCCTTCCCCAGCCCACTTTTCACGGACTTAGCAGCATCCAATCTCCTTGTCATTTGAAGGGTAAACCATGCTCCGATTCAGCATCGCATGTGCAATTCTCGGCATGATCCCTGCTGCGATCCTGTGCGGCTGCTCTGCATCGACGATGCAGCCGGCCGGCAGCGGCGGTTCGGGCTCGGGCTCTGGTTCGGGCTCGGGCGGCGGCGGCTCCACCATGATGCAGCTCACGGTGCAGGCCTCCGGGACCGGCGCCGGAACGATCACCAGTTCGCCCGCGGGGATCAACTGCGGCGCGACGTGCAGCGCGAGCTTTGAGACCGGGACATCGGTGACGCTGACGGCGACGCCCAGCGCGGGCGCGACGTTCGGCGGATGGTCGGGAGCGTGCAGCGGCACCGGGGCCTGCACGTTTACGCTCTCCGCCAACACGTCGGTGACGGCGACCTTCACGCAGGGCGGCAGCCTTGCCTCGATTCAGCACGTGGTGATTCTGTTCCAGGAGAATCGCTCGCTGGACAACTACCTGGGCGCGCTGCGTCAGTATTGGGCGCAGAACGGATATGCGGACGAAGAGTTCGACGGGCTGCCACAGTTCAATCCGACGACGGGCGCCGCGCCGCTACAGGGGCCAGCGCCCAGCATTCCGGGCTGCGACCCGAGTTCCGCACCGCCGAATGACTGCATATGGGATCCCAATAATCCTGTGACCTCGTATCACCTGAACACCATGTGCACGGAGAATACGAGCCCGTCGTGGAACGAGGCGCACGTGGACTGGAACTACAACGACCAGGTTGGCAAATACCCGGCGCTGAACAACGGTTTTGTGTGGACGGCGGGCCACGACGCGCGCGCGGTGGGCTATTACGACACGAACGGCATCCGGGCCATGGGCTACTACGATGGCACCGATCTTAATTTCATGTACTTCATGGCCAGCAACTTTGGGACCTCGGACCGCTGGTTTCACCCGGCCATGGCGCGGACCAATATCAACCGCGAGTATCTGATCGCGGCGACATCGCATGGCTATGCCTATCCCAACGGCCACGACGCCGCCGATTCGGCGCAACTCAACGTGAAGACGATTTACCAGGAATTGCAGAGCGCGGGGGTTAGCTGGAAGATCTATGTGAATCCGCAGGGGAGCAGTTGCAGCGGGCCGCCGTACCAGGCCTCGTGCCTGATGACGTTGAGCTATCTGCAGAACTTTACGTTTGCGCAGACGGTGATTTCGCAATATCCGCAGAACATCGCGCCGATCTCCCAGTACTTCACGGATCTGAAGAACGGGACGCTGCCGAATGTGGCGATGATCGAGCCGGCCTCGGATGCCGGCCTGGATGAGCACGGCTCGGATTCCGACAAGTATCCGGCGAATGTGCAGAGCGGCGAGGTGTATGTGGAGTCGCTGATCAACGCGCTGATGGACAGCAGCGAGTGGGCATCGTCGGCGCTGTTCTTCAGCTTTGACGAATCGGGCGGTCTCTACGATCATGTGCCGCCGCAGCCGATGCCGAGCCCGGATGGAGTTGCGCCGGTGGATCTGCAATCGGGCGACGTGTGCGACAACGGGTATACCGGGCCGACGTGCGACTTCACGTACACCGGATACCGGGTGCCGCTGGTGGTGATCTCGCCCTACGCGAAGAAGCATTATGTGTCGCACACGATTGCGGATTACACGGCGGTGCTGAAGTTCATTGAGACCCGGTGGAACCTGCCGGCGCTGACCAAGCGGGATGCAGCGCAGATGGATATGACGGAGTTCTTCGACTTCCAGAATCCGCCGTGGATGACGCCGCCGACGCCGCCTGCGCAGAGCACCAGCGGGGCGTGTTATCTGGATCATTTGCCGTAGGGGTATCTGGAAATGCCCCGTCCAGGCGGTGTCTGGACGGGGCATTTTTTGTGGCTGGTGGAGCGGGGGTGGGGTGTGGGCCAGGAGGCCCACACGACAGCCGACCTGGAGGTCGGCGCTACTGGTGCTGCTGGCGCTGGAAGGTCGGCGCTACGAATCTGGCCTCGGCGCTACGCGCTTGAGCGCTGCTGGTGCTGGAGGCCGGTGCGGGCTTTAGCCGATGGGGGCCAGGTGCTTGGTGTTCTGGTAGGTGTAGGTGATGCGGTGGATGACGGTGATGGTGGAGAGTACCGCCAAGACCCAGAGCACCGGCGCCATGACGCCCCAGTGATTGAAGAGCGAGCCCAGGAGGATGAGCACGATGCGCTCGGGACGCTCCATGAAGCCGACCTTGCACTTGCCGATGAGGGCTTCGGCGCGGGCGCGGGTGTAGCTCACCATCAGCGAGGTAACCATGACGAAGGCGACCAGCACGACGTAGCGGAAGCGGTTAATGCGGCCGTAGTAGACCAGCAGGCCGAAGAACAGGACCACGTCGGAGTAGCGGTCGATGACGGAGTCAAAGAAGGAGCCGAAGACGGTGACCTGATTGGTGCGGCGGGCGACGCGGCCGTCGACCATATCGAAGATTCCGGCGCCGAAGATCACCAGCCCGGCATAGATGAACATGCGATCGGCGTTGGCGGCATTGGCATGTCCGAAGAGGAAGGCCGCGGCGATATTGATCATCAGGCCGATGAAGGTCAGCACGTTCGGGGAGATGCGCGTGAGCGCGAGGCCGTGCACGATGCGGTCGAGAAGCCAACCGCAACCCCGTCCGAAGGCACTGGTCCAAGTCATGTGAAGATCTAGCTCCTAGCGACTAGCCTGTGGGTCGTGAATCAAGTAGGAATGCGCGTCGAAAGGAACTAACCGCCAGAGGCTAGAAACCAGCAGCCAGTCTTTCCGCTACTTTACCTCTCCGTTGGCAGGCTGGCTGCTTTCGTCGCCGGCCTCATCGTGAATGGTGGTCAGCTTCAGAACTTCCAGGTCGCGCTTGCCATTGGGGGTGACGACGGTGGCGACGTCGCCCACACGCTTGCCGACCAGGCCGCGTCCGATGGGCGAGGTAGTCGAAATCAATCCTTTGGCGACGTCCGACTCTTCACTGGTCACCAGGCGGTAAACAATCTCTTCGTCCTTGCTGGAGTCGTACACCACCACGGTGGAGCCGAAGCCGGCCTTGTCGCGCGGAATGTTGGCCAAATTGACCAGCGAGAGCTCGGCCATGCGGCGCTTGAGCTGGCCGAGGCGCGCGTTGACGAACTCCTGGCGCTGCTTGGCCATGTGGTACTCGGCGTTCTCGGACAGATCACCCAGGGCAACGGCCTTTTTGATTTCGGCGGGCAGTTCGTGGGCCAGCTCGTACTCAAGCTGGTTGATCTCTTCGAGAAGCTTTTTTTTGATATGTTCCGGCATTCGATCCAGTGGTGGGCGAGTGGGAGACCCGCCGCGAGAGATGAAGAACTTAAGGATTCATTATACGCGGCGGCCGGGAGCGGTCCAAAGCGGGCGGTCAGGCCGGTGGCTGGGGGCTTTTCAGGATGTCGGGGCCGCTGTCAAGGAAGGACTGGAGAATCAGAGTGGCGGCAACCTGGTCGACGACGCGGCGGTGCTGCTGTCGGGCGTGGCCAGCCTGGTAGAGGATGCGGTGCGCCTCGTGGGTGGTCAGGCGCTCGTCCCAGAGGTGGACGGGCAGGCCGGTGAGCTCGCCGAGTTCGGCGGCGAAGGCCTGGGTCTTTTGCGCCTGGGGGCTGGGCTCGCCGGAGAGATGGACGGGATTGCCGACGACCAGAGCGACGACGGCGTAGCGGCGCGCCAGGCGGGCGAGGGAGCGCAGGTCTTCACGGCGGTTGCTGCGGCGTTCCAGCGTGAGGACCGGCTGGGCGGTGAGGCCGAGCTCGTCGCTGACGGCCACGCCGATGCGGCGATTGCCGATGTCGAGGCCGAGGTAGCGCGGATGTGAGGCGGTTTCCAGAGTTGATCCCTCTCCACCAGCTTAAAGGCAGTGTTGAGGGGATGAAGGCCGACGCCACCGCGATGCAGCCGATAGAATCAAAGAGATAGAATCCCGCCGCGGGTTCTCTACGTCTACTGGAAGGAAGGAATCCAAACCGCCGAATGCCGAGTCGCACACGAAGCAGCCGAAAGAGAAAGCGTTCCGGCGCGGCGGGTTTTTTCCTGACGATGTTTGTGATCGCCCTGGTGGTGGCCGGCTTTGGGGCGTGGATGTTGCTGACGCCCTACGGTCCCAGCTCGGTGCGGCTGATCCGGATCGCACCGGGGTCTTCGACGATGCGCATCGGGCGGCAACTGGAGCGAGCCGGCATCATCCGCAGCCGGTATGCGTTCGACCTGTTGCGCATTGCCCAACGGGGCAAGCTTCAGGCCGGAGGGTACCGTTTCGATCATCCCGCTCCAGCCACCGAGGTGTACGCGCGGATCGCACGCGGCGATGTCTACACGGTGGCGCTGACGGTGCCGGAGGGCGCGAACATCTTCGACATCGCCACACGGGCTCAGGAGGAGGGGCTGTGCAGCCGCCGAGCGTTTCTGGACGCGGCGGTCAGCCAGACGGGACTGATCTCCGATCTCGATCCCCAGGCAAAAAGTCTGGAGGGTTACCTGTTTCCGGACACCTACAAATTCTCGCCGCCGGCTTCGCCGGTAGAGATGGTGCAGATCATGGTGCGGCGCTTCCGGAGCGTGGCGCGGCGGATGGGCATGAAAGGCGATCTGCACCGGGTAGTGACGCTGGCCTCGCTGGTGGAGCGGGAGACGGCGGTTCCCACGGAGCGGCCGCTGGTGGCCAGCGTCTTCACCAATCGGCTGGCGAAGAACATGCCGCTGATGTCGGATCCCGCAGTGATCTACGGGCTGGAACTGGAAGGGCGCTGGAGAGGCACCATCTACAAGAGCGATTTGAACCAGGACACGGCCTATAACGATTACCTGCACGCGGGTCTGCCTCCCGGGCCGATTGCCAATCCGGGCGCGCCGGCGCTGGAAGCCGCGCTTCATCCTGCCCAGACTGACTATCTTTACTTTGTCGCCGCGGACGACAATCCGCAGGGCCACTCCGTCTTCTCGTCAACGCTCGATGAGCAGACGAAGAATGTGGCGGCGTATCGCAAAGCCTTGAAGCGGGCAGGTGGGCGATGAGAGGGATGGGCAAGAGGATGGCGCGCGCCGGGCTGGCGCTGCCGCTGGCCCTGGCGGGGTGTTCGCTATGGCCGACGACGCGGCATCTGCCGGTGCCTAAGGCGCCGCCCATCGTGCAGACGGCCACGCCGCAGCAGCTGGTGGATATCCTCAACCGGCGCTGGGATGCGCTGCATACGCTCACGGCAACAGTGGAGATCGTGGCCAGCGAGACCAAGTCGAATCAGGGCATCGAAAAGGATTTTCCCAGCTCGCGCGGCTATATCCTGCTGCGCAAGCCGAATATGCTGCGCGTATTCGGGACGTACTTCGGGATGCACATCTTCGACATGGCCACGGACGGCCAGCGCTTCACGCTGGTGATCCCACCGAAGAACATGGCGATCGAAGGCACGAATACGGTCACGGAGAAGTCGCCGAACCCGCTGGAGAACCTGCGGCCCGACTTCTTTATGAATGCGATCGTCGTGCGTGGCCTGACGCCGGACGACTACTACGCGGTGACCGCCGACTCCGATATCACGGAGGACGCCAAGCGCAAGCACCTGTACATTGTGCCGGAGTACGAGCTGAGCATCACGCGGCAGAAGGCCGGCTCGCATGAGCAACTGCCAGTTCGCGTCATCACTTTCCATCGCTCCGACATGCTGCCCTACGCGCAGCAGCTCTACGACAACAACGGGAACCTGGAGACGCAGATCTCGTACGCCAACTACAACAATTACCAGGGCCACAAGTTCCCGTCGAAGGTGACGATCCGCCGGCCGCAGGAAGGGATTCAGCTGGTGCTCACGGTGATCCGAGTGGAGGAGAATGTGAAGCTGAGCGACGACGAGTTCCAGGTGAAGGTGCCGCCCGGGGCCAAGATCAAGGTGTTGAAATGAGCTGCCGGCGCTAAGCGGCGGCAGGCGATTCCGCCTTTTGGCTAGAACAAAAACGCCAGATGGCTTACACTGAAGCCGGAGGTGCCGCATGGGCGCTTTCACGGTAGTCGACGTTCTGGGGGGCGAATCTCTGCTGGGCGCGCCGGCGCATCCGGCCGCGGCCCTGGCCCAGTTAGTTCGACAAGGATTGCCTGCGGAGACGCTGGCCCGTTTGGCCGAGCGGCTCGATCTGCGACAGGCCGAGATCTCGGAAAAGCTGGGGATTCCGCAGCGGACGCTCACGCGGCGTCTGGCCCGCCACGGCCGCCTGACCGCGGCCGAGTCCGACCGGGCGGTGCGGCTGGCCCAGGTGTTCGCCACCGCGACCAGTACGCTGGGCAATGAAGAGAAGGCGGCGCAGTGGCTCAAGACGCCGAATCGCGCGCTGCGCGGCTGCCGGCCTCTCGACCAGCTCGACACCGACCCGGGCGTGCGCGAGGTGGAGAGCATCCTGGGCCGCATTGCCTACGGCGTCTACAGCTAGGGCCTGTTCACACTACCCGAACGGATGGCGTTGCGCGGGAAAATTGCCTCAGACGAGGCGGAGGACGAAGGCTTTGGTGATTCCAAGGCGAGGACGACAACGACGTATGAGGTAATTTTCCCCGCAACCCGAAGGGCCGGGGCCGATTTTCCCGATTTCTGTGTCGGTCGTCGCTAGCAGACACCCGGTATGCCTCGCTCCTCCCTTCTTGAACTCGGAAAAATCGGCTCCCGGCGCCGCCGTCCGCGTAGTGTGAACAGGCCCTAATGCACGTCTGGCGAATCTGCCGCGCCTGCTTCGCCGCTGAAGCGTTTGCCGGGGACGGCGCGCGCCGCTTCGGCGGGCGCTGGAACTCGCCGGGTGTGGCGATGGTCTACACCTCGCCCTCGCTAGCGCTGGCGGCGATTGAGCTTTTTGTCCATCTTGAGCCCAACCAGCAGCCGGATGACCTGGTCGCGATCGCGGCCACTTTGCCGGGGGGCGAACCGGTGCGACGCCTTCGCACGGAAGAGCTTCCGAAGCACTGGTGGAGCGACGACTTCGAACCGCTGCGCGCGCTGGGCGACAGGTGGGTTGAGGGGCAATCGTCATTGGCCCTGGAGGTTCCTTCGGCTGCGCTGCGCATGGAGTGGAACGTGCTGCTGAATCCGCTGCATCCGGCGATGGGGAAGATCAAGGTTGAGAAGCCCCAGCCGTTCCGCTTCGATGCGCGGATGTTCCGATAAGAACAGGGAAGAGCGGACAGCGGGAGTTCACTGTCCGCTCTTCCCTGCCCCTCACCACTGCACGCCGGGATAGAGACTGGGCAGGCGGTAGGCGTGGTACTGGTTGGCCTTGGGCGTGAAGCCCTGCCAGATGACCTGCTTGCCGGTGGGGTCCAGCTCGTAGACGAAGGCTCCCAGATCAGAGGCGCAGAAATCCACTTCGATATCGTTGTTGCTCAGCAGGTCGGCGTTGCCGCCGAAGAAGCTGAAGAACGTATCGTTCTGGATGAAGTGGGTGATCATGGTCGCGGTCCTGTTGCCTTCGTTGATTTCGAGAACCGGCATGGTCGAGTAACACTGTGTTTTCGGCCCTTGATAGGGAGCGCACTGCACCTGTCCGGTGGTGAAGACGCGGTCGTTGCCGTTGTCCATCAGCCCGATGCGGAAGACGCCGGTGGTGTTCTGCGTGAAGTAGTTCATGCCGTGCTGGGCATAGAACCAGTTGGCAGGATCGCTTCCGCCGCTGGCATCGACGCTGTCGATGAGCTTGAAGTCGCCCTGATAGCCAAGCCGCCACATAATGTCGCCGGAACCGGTGGGCTTGCCCGAGCTTTTACCGCCGAGGAAGTTGATCTTGATGATCCAGTTCTGATGGCGCATGGAGAGCAGCAGATTGCCGTCATCCGCGGAGTAGAGCATGTTGTTGGAATGGGTCCAGTCCGCGTCGAAGCCCTTGGGAGTCTGCCCAAACTGCATGGGATGGCGGTTGATGTCGAGGCCGGAATCGAAGGTGTTCCACACCCAATCGGGATTGAGATTCTTGTCCACATCGACCAGGGCATCGCCGGTGACTTTGATGGACTGTCCTGAAAAGCCGGTGAGATTGGTGTAGGTGCGGTAATAGGTGGCCAGCAGCACCATGTGTCCGTTGGGCAGAGAGAGAACGTCGTGATGGAAGCTGCCAAGTTGGTAGACATTCCCCTGTTTGTCGCGGAAGTTGCCGGCGGCCAGCTTCTGGTTGAGCTGACTCATACTGAGGCTCTCCACCGTGTTGCCTGCAAGGTCGATCTCGCGGACCTCGTTGAATTCGTCAGGCCCGGTGGGCGGGGTGATGGACGAAAGATAGGAGATGCACATCAGGATGTTGCCGTTAGGCAACAACTGGAAGCCCTGGATCAGATCGCCCGAGCCGAGCGCAGGTTTGGGGGTGTAGGCCCAGATGACATTGCCCTGGAGATCGGTGGCCCAGACCTGCGTCAGGCCCGGGGGCAGGAGCGTGTTCCAGGTCTCGATGCCGGAGGCAGGCGTGCCGGAAGAATTGACCTGCAAGGAGGCGGTGGTAGGCGGCGCCTGGGTGTAGCAGGTCTGATCGGCATCGGTGAAGGTGGCGCCGTCGTCGAGCACGATTTGGCCGCGCATGTGGTACTGGCTGTTGCCTTCCATGCCGGCGACGTAAAGGCTGACCGCTCCGCCGGTCGGCGCGGGCGTGTGCACCTGCCAGGTGTTGCGGCCGTACGAGGTCGTCTTGCCAAATTCCACTGAGACTTTGCCGGGGGCGGGCAGATAGGTGTTGTACTGCGCCACCAGCGGGTTGCCGATGTCGAAGGGGCAGAGGACCTTGCCGGGCAGGATGATGGAGACCACCGAGGTGGCGTAGTTTTGCTGGGTCGAGCCGGCCAAGGCCACGGTGACGGTGACGTTTTCAGCCTGGGTGAGGCTGGCTGGGGCGGTGTAGTTGCCGGAGGCGCTGACGGTCCCGGTGGCTGCGCTGCCGCCCTGGGCGCCGTTGACGAACCATTGGAGCTGCCCTCCGCCGGAGGCCGAGGCATTGAACTGATAGGTCTGCCCCGGGGCCAGGGCTACGGCCGTGGGCGAGATGCTGACCGAGCCGGCCTGCCCGGCAATGGGCGGCGGGCCGGAGGGCGGAGCCGGCGTGGGTCCCACATGCTGCGGATCGAGGTTCCGGAGGGTGGCGGTGCCGCATCCTGCCAGGATCAGTCCGGTCCAGACGCAGAGCAGTCCGGGGACAATATATCGAAACCCGCGGCGGCGGATTTTGTACTCTTTAGAGCCTTTGCGCTCGATCATCGAATCCCTGTTGTGTTCCGAGGGGTTGGGGAATTTATGAAGGAGGCCGACCGAGTCGGCGACGAGCCGAAGGCAGAAGAGCGCTGCATTACCCCCGGGAGAGCCTGGCAGGATACACCTACCTGTGTACGTTAGAGTCTGTACGCGGAAAAGAGTTGCCTGGGCAAGAGAGCGGGAGTATGCTGACGGTCTTGGCGACCCCGAGCAGCGTCCTTCCCGGAAGAAGAGGCTTGGATTCAGAGAGTTGGTTGCGGGAACGGTTGCCCGGTAGCCGTGAAGGCGCGGCATCTTCTCCTGTCAGGTTTTTCGCGCCGCGTCCCAAAGAGGGGCGATGAAACTGCCGTAAATGGCGGGCAACCCGCCGCCGGGCCCAGGCATCTATCTCTAGGTTTCCCACACGTCGGGTTTAGCGTGCGCGGGGTGTCTTGGGTCTTCTTGCACCGACCGGATTCCAACCGTTCTCGTGGCTAGCTTTCCTGCAGGAGATTCATAACTTATGGAAACGACCATTCAGAAGCCCACCAACGGGCAGACGGGCATGGAGCGCCCGTCGTCTTCTTCCGCCGAAACGCAGGCTGCCGAATACCTACCGCTGATCCTGGAGTCGCTGGAGACCATGCGGAATGGCGAATTTGGGGTTCGCCTTCCGGTCACCTGGACCGGACTGGCAGGCAAGATCGCCGATTGCTTCAACGACATTGTGGCGGCAAACCAGCAGATGGCGCTGGAGTTAAAGCGCGTGGGCCAAACCGTGGGCAAGGAAGGCAAGACCCGGGAGCGCATCCGCCTGCAGCACCACCGCGGCGCCTGGGATGAGATGGAGATCTCGGTCAACGAGCTGGTCGAAGACCTGCTGCGCCCCACCACCGAGGTAACGCGCGCCATCGCGGCCGTGGCCCAGGGCAACCTGACGCAGACCGTGCGCCTGGACGTGGACGGACGGCCGCTGGAAGGCGAGTTCCTGCGCTCCGCGAACCTGGTGAACACGATGATTCAGCAGTTGGGGGTCTTCACCGCCGAGGTGACGCGCGTGGCTCGCGAGGTGGGCACCGAGGGCAAGCTGGGCGGACAGGCGGTGGTGCCTGGAGTGGCCGGCACCTGGAAGGATCTGACGGATTCTGTGAACGCCATGGCCTCGAACCTGACCAGCCAGGTACGCAATATTGCCGAGGTGACCACGGCGGTGGCCAGCGGCGACCTCTCGCGCAAGATCACGGTGGACGTGCGCGGCGAGATTCTGCAGTTGAAAGAAGCCATCAACACGATGGTGGACCAGCTGCGATCCTTCGCCTCCGAAGTGACGCGGGTGGCGCGCGAGGTGGGTACCGAAGGCAAATTGGGTGGCCAGGCCGACGTGCAGGGTGTGGCCGGCACCTGGAAGGACC
>DAIDLI010000018.1 GCA_027449545.1 Acidobacteriaceae bacterium
CGCGAGCAAATTCAGCCGGCGCACCTCATCCATCTCCCCGGCGGCAAAGGACGCCGCCCTGAAGCTGCCGGAGTCCGTTGCAATCTTCAGAAAGCGGGTGCGGGCACTGAGCGGCACCTCCGGGAGGCAAAGCGCGATTCCCCGCGCGCCCAGCGCTCCCAGTTCGGTGCGGCAGGCGTCGAGCTGAGCTTTCCCCAGTTCTGCCGCAGCCGAGTTCGAGATGGTGACGTTGCTGCTCGATTTGTCAGGATAGAGAAAGCTTACGCTGAACAAAGTTCTGCAGCCGGACTCGATCAACACATGCTGTGTGTCGATGCCGGCCTGCTTCATCTCCTGCAGGAGCTTGGTACCCGCTTCATCGCTGCCCACGTTTCCCACGGCCACGACGCGGCAGCCTGATTTCCTGGGACCTGCATTGAGGAGCACAGCCAGATAGTGCTCGACGATGTGCAGCTTGCAGTAGTCCCGGGCGTCCAGCAGCTTTCCCAGCCTGCTTTCCGTGCGTTCGAGGGTGTGGCTTCCTTCCAGCTCAATGAGCGTGCCGGTGCCGATGCCGCCGACCCCGACGATTGCGCCGAACGAGGGACTGCCTGCTGAGGACAAGGGCGCGTAGTTCACAGCAGCTCCCACTCTGGGTTTTCGCTGACGGGATGGCGGGCCGTGTCGCGCGTGGCCGTAATTCGAGCGTCGGGATGGGTCTGCAACAGGGTCAGCGGATACTCCGCCACCGGCTCGCTGAACAGGGCTACCCGCAAGGCGGTCTGCTTCCAGGCCCCGGTGTCGCTGTAGACTCGCACCCGTTTGGCGGAGAGGCATTCGCGAACGCCCAGGGTAATCGACATGGGCGGCACAAACTGATAGGCCGCGCCAAAGGTTCGATGCGCCAACGCGATGACGGTATCGAGGTTGTTCTCCTGGATACGAATGGTGCTCTCGGCCATCTCAGCGATGGTCGGATGATGGAAGGGATGGCGCTTGGCCTGGTTGTAGGCGATGTGCCCATCCTGGCCCCAGCCCCCCACGGTGATGTCGAGTGGAGCGGCGGCGATCCTCTCCCTGACTTGCGTCATGGTGTTCGGGGTCAGCCAGTAACGCTGCTCGTCCGGCACGCGCAGATCCGGCAGGATGTCCCCGTAGAAGTGCTTCTCCATGAAGGTGCGAAAGTTGTACGGGTGGTTGCGCGGCAGTAACTGGCCTTGCCAGTCCAAGCACTCGTCCATGTGGAAGACGTGCAGGTTGCGCAGTGAAAGCGAGCGGGAATTGACGAGATCGGCAAACGGCCTGTACCAGCAGCTGGGCCCGCAGGGGATAATCGCGCGCGTGGGGAGCGCCTTGCGATTGTTGTCTTCAATGACCTCGGCCAGTTCCTCCGCCATGAGCTGGCCCATCGCCTGGGAATCGGCTACCTGGCGGTAAGGAACTTTGAGCGCAGGGTGGCCGGGCAGATCATCCGCAGGAATTTTGCACCATTGCAGCAACTGCTTCGGATCGACGTAGTGACTTGCTTGCATCCTGATTTCTCCGGCTGCTCTTGATCAAAGCTCCAAGAGCTCGTGAATTTCCGTGTGGGCCTGGCGAATGTACGGGGCCTGCTTTTCGAACAGGATCGTATGGGTGGGATCGTCTTTCAGCTTCTGAAGGGCGGCATCCACCTCCGCAAGCGAGCCGCACTCGCATTCCCAAATGAGGGTGTGGGTGGGCTGAGCGCCGGAGACCGGCTGATAGCGCTTGCCCTGCGGCAGATGTGGAGAGCGGCGTTCGAGATCGCGGAATTGCGCCTCCAACTCCAGAAACTCACGGGCAGCAGATGGATCGTATTGCTGAACAAATCTCAAAAGGTAGGCCATGCGCTTCTCCGGTCAGCTGCGATGCTGCCTGGCGTGCACCAGGGCGAAGGTGGAGGGACAGAAATTCTCAGTGGTTAAATGTTTAACCCAACGACAGAAGAACTGTCAAGGGTTTCTCCCCCACCCAGGCCAATCCCTCTAGCGAGGCGCAGGGCCGGTGCTCTGCCGCACCACCAGATGCGGCTGCACCCGCTCCCGGCGCGCAGGCAGGGTCTTGCCCGGCCGGGCCAGCAGGAGAGCCCGCATGATTTCGGCGCCGCACGCGCCCTGCTCCTCCATGTGCTGGCATACCGTCGTCAGCGGCGGGTTGTAGTAGGCCGCGCCGGGGATGTCGTCAAAGCCCACTACCGAACAGTCTTCCGGCACCCGGCGGCCGGCCCTGCTCAGAGCCCCGATCGCTGCGAAGGCCGTCAAGTCGTCAAAGGCGATGAGCGCCGTGAAGCGCCGGCCGCACTCCAGCAACTGCTCCGTCAATTGGTAGCCCTGCTCATAGCTGGAGTTATCGCCCTGGATCTGGACCACCAGTGAGCGGTCGATCGCAATTCCCTTCTCGCGCGCGCACTCTCGAACTGCGTCCCATCGAGGGGCGCTGTCGCTCATGGCACGCGGCCCCTTGATCACGGCGATTTCCCGATGGCCCAGATGATAAAGATGCTCGACCGCAGCCTGCATTCCGGCGCGATTATCGACAACTACCGAAGCGAAACGGTCAGCGGAGGATTCGCTGCCGATCATCACGGCGGGGATCCTGAATGCCTCCAGGGCAATGGAGACTTCGCTGCCCAGATGCACGGGGTTGGCGATCGCGATCAGCCCTTCTACCCTTCGCTCCATCAGCATCTGCATGCATAGCTGCAGCCTCTGCGGCTTGTTCTGCAGATCGGCCAAAACAGGCATGTAGCCCGCCTCGCCGAGTGAGTTTTCGACGCCGCGGATCATCAGCGAACAATAGGGGTCAGTGATGTCAAAAACCAGCACGCCAACACTGCGGGTACGCTTGCTGCGGAGCGAGCGGGCCTGAAGGTTGGGAGAGTATCCGAGCCGCTCCGCGGCTTCATGGACCAGCTGATGGGTCGTGGAGGGGATGCGACGCCCCACTCCGTTGAGCACCATGGAAACCGTTGCGACCGAGACCCCGGCTGCCTGCGCAACATCGCGGATGGTAACCGCGCGATGGCTGCTGCGCCGCTGATTGTTCGAGGAAACAGTGGTCATAAGAGCTTGCAGAACTGCCTGGTGTCCTTCTACGGAGTCTGCCCGGCGCGCCCCCTTCGGCCGATCACCGGTCTGCTGCTTGTTGTTCATCGTAGCAGCCTCTCATTTCCTCTGGCAGCCCTGGTCTGCGTTCCAGATGAATTCCGCTTGACTGGAGCGGCGAATCTCGGGGAGCAGAAGTTTGACAGGGAGGAGCGCAGATGAGTACTTTTGCCTTGTTAAACCGTTTCACCTCCCGGGCGCGTGCAGTTGCCGATTCAACCCAGAAAAGTTCTACTTAGAAGGAAGAAACATGACTCAGGAAGTTGCGAGCGACGCCCGGAAGCTGCTTCGGCCTCTGGCCGCCCCACTGAAATCCTTGTTGCAGGAACTGGTGCGGACGAATACCGTCGCGGTGCCGCCGGACGGCGATGAGACGCCTGCCCAGCGCATCCTGCATGGCTTTTTGCGCGAGCACAAGGTCAAGAGCGTCTTGTACGAGACGGAGTTCATCACGCGTAGCGGAAGCTCTTTGGTAAGAAAGAACCGAAACTATGCCGGCCGCAAAAACCTGAGCGCTCGGGTTAGCGGCCGCGGCGCTGGGCGCAGCCTGGTCATCAACGGCCACATGGATACGGTTCCGCCGGGACGGCTGGCCTGGAGCCGCTCGCCGTGGTCGGGAGTAGCCCAGCAGGGGCGAATTCATGGGTTGGGCAGCTTCGACATGAAAGGCGGCCTGGTGGCCGGCGCAGCGGTTGTATGCGCGCTTTCCAGAGCCGGCATACGCCCAGGAGGAGATGTCCTCTTCGAGTCCGTTGTCGATGAGGAGTGGGGCGGAGGAGGAGGAACGATCGCCGCACGGATGCGCGACACCGCCGACGCCTGCGTCATCCCGGAAGGCACGCAGTTGGAAGTCTACCGCGCCACTCGCGGCGGATTTGTCGTGGATCTTTCCGTGGAAGCCGGCGACAGCTCCGCTTATTTCTCTTCGGGCGAGGTACTTAGTCCGGCCGTTCCGCTGGGCCGGCTGCTTGGCTGGGTCGACAAACTCACCAAACGGCGTGCGAAGCTGCGGCCTCAGGGCGCCTATGCCGGATTTGCACTGCCGGCGCCCGTCCAGGTGCTTGCCGTGGAAGCCAATCGCCTCGATCCGCAGGTTCCCCTCAGCGTGCCCTCACGCGGCACCGTTCGGCTCTACATGCAGTTTCTCCCTCAGGAGGACGTAGACGCTGTAATTGAGGAGGTGCGCTCGGATCTGAGGAAGTTCTGCGCCTCCGATGCTTTCTTCTCCAAGCATCCTTTGGAATGGAAGCCGCTGATCGGAGGGCCGCTCTACGGGCACGAACTGGCCGCCGATCACCCGTGGACGCAATGCATGGAGCAAAGCGCAGGCAGCGTGCTCGGACGCAAGCCAGTGGTGACGGCCGCGCCGTATCCGTGCGACGCGGGCCTCATTCACCGCGACTATGGCATCCCGACGCTCCTCTTCGGCCCATGCGGCGCCGGCGCCCACAATCCCGATGAATACGTGGAGTGGGATTCTGTGCTGCGCACCGCTGAGGTACTGCTGGCTTCGGCGATGGCCTGGTGCAACTGCTGACGAGCTCTCCGATGCAGGACGTCAGAAGCTTACCTGCTCAGTGAAATGCCGTCTCAATCTCCTCCAGGGTCTTGCCTTTGGTCTCCGGCACGAACAGCGTCGCCACAAGAAAATAGAGCAGGGAGAACCCTGCGAACGCGAAAAAGATCATGGCGTAGCCGTGCTCGCCCGCGTTGGGCAGAAATTCTGCGGCAATGATCGTGGCTACCGCCTGGTTCAATACCAGAGCGATGCTCATTCCGTGCGAGCGGATCCGGGTCGGCATCAGCTCCGATAAGACCAGCCAGACGCATACTCCCGGCCCCAGCCCGTAAAACACGACAAACACCAGCAGAGTTGCCGCAATCCAAAGTCCGGTGTTGCGGCTTGGCAGCGGAGTGATGAGCGCATGATCGATCTTTACCGGCGCTCTGCGCGCGGTGTCGAAATCCCCAAGCGGATTCCAAAAGAGAGCCGCCCATCGATCCCCCGGCATACAGCCCGCGTGGGAGATCAGGGTTGGTTTCACGCCAGCCTCATCGGAGCGCATGGCGTTGGTAACGGTGCGGAATCTTCCGCATGAATAGACCACCGTCAAAGCCGTAGGCCGACTTCCCAGCCATCGCGGGGGATCGGTCGTGGTCCTTAACAGCTTCTCGGCGAGATTTGGGTTGTACTTCAACGCAATTGCCTGACGCCCGGTTACCAGGGCCTGAACCGCGTCACGGCAATCGACACGCGTTCTTTCGGTCCGCAGAAACAGCAGGCCCGCAATGAGCAGAGAGAGACACATACCGGCAGTGCCGATGGACAAAAGGGCGCGACGTCCGATGCGGTCCACCAGGACAACGCCACCCACCGTTGCCACAAAAAACACGGCGGTGAACACCACATAGGCCCAGTGCGCCTGGAGATCGGACAGGCCGCCTTGCAGAAGAACCGTTGTGTTGTAGGCGATGACGGAATTGATGCCGGTGGCCTGATTGCAGGCGAGAATCGCACACGCCAGCAGGAAGGGAACGACATACTTCCGGGCGAGCAGCGAACTGGCGGAATTGCCTCTCGAGCGCTGCTCCTCGGCTTCGGCCCGCAACGCCCGCTCCATCTCCAGGATTTCAATATCGGCCTGTTCTGGCGTGCGAGAGCGGATCAGCGCCAGGAGCGCCGCCTCGCGCTTTCCACGACGGTAAAGCCACCGCGGCGACTCAGAGACGATTGTGCAGCCGATAACAAACAGAATCCCCGCGGGCAGAGAGGCCCAGAACATTGCGCGCCACGCCTCATCTTTGAAAGCGAAGAGCCGGGCAGCGCTTCCGGAGCCCATCACTTCCTGAACCCGCGCGCTGAAGTAAATGCCTAAGACAGCGGCGACTACGATTCCCAGGGTCAAGAGCCATTGGAAGATTCCAGTGCCCTTCCCCCGAATCGAGGCGGGCAAGCACTCGGCCAGATACAAGGGAACCGCAATTCCGATGAGCCCCGCACTTACGCCTTGCAGAAGACGGCCGAGGAGCAGCGGCTCGTAACCGTGCGCGAGCGCGATGATGGGGATGCTGAGATCAAACAGCAGCCCGCTCACCATCATCAGGTTCCTGCGGCCCATCCAGTCAGCCAGTCCGCCGGCAAACAGTGTGGAGAGCACGCTGCCAAACAGGACCGCGGCCACGACATTGGACAAAGCAGCCGCATTCAGCCCGGAGGTCGCCTCCAGATAAGGAAGCGCGCCGGCGATGATGCCGACATCGATCCCGTAGAGCAGTCCGCCCAATCCTGCCACAAGCAGAAGAACGCGGCTGTAGGTGCGCTTCTGCGACATGGTCCGGCGGGAGATGGTCTGTTCCAAGGCGGATGCATCCTGTTCATCGCGCGGTGGTTGATGCCAATTCTCTTGCATGGCGTCGCAGTGCGCTGCCCTGCCTACTGGACGGCACTCGCATCGTCCATCGGCTGTGCCTGAAACGTCCTGACTTCGAACGGCGCAAGATGGATCACGGCCGGCGTTCCGGCACGAAGAATCAGGGGCGGCTGGGTTGAATCCCACAGTGACTTTGCCTTGTATTCTTGCGCGGCTCCGCGAGGCAATTGCCACGCCTTGGCTACATCGAGAGCATAGGTCTGAGCCTTATCCGAGGGATTCCGCAGCGTAACGATGCCCTCCGCAGGGCTCCACGCCGCCCAGCCGTAGACCTGCAAGGCGCCAGGATTCCCGCCAATCCAATGGGTGTCCTGAAGTGTCGCCGCATTGCTGCGCGACCACTTTGCGGCCTGAGCGAGCACGTTCCAGTTATCTGCGGACAGAAGGCTGGGCGTTATATAGAGTTCCTGCGCTTGCGTGCCAGAGCCGAAGAAGGAATGGACTTCATCGGCAAAGTCGTTGTTCGGATCAGTCTTCAGGCCTCTCGCATCCCGAGCATAGATAATGCCGTGAAGCATGAGCGAATTCAGCGGGAACAGAGGAGCGCGCTGGACGATGTCGCTGTAAGTCGCCGCGTCGCGATAGGTGATCCAACGCTGCCGGCTGCTGCCCACGCCGGCGAAGCTATGGTCGGCACTGCCGCGCCAGATCGAGTCCGCATAGAGCAGCCAGGAAGGCGAAGGCTGCGTGCCCGTGGTGACATTGATGAACAGGGTCGGCTTCATTGCGCGCAATTCGCTGACCAGATGAATGGCAGCATCAAAATCGCTGTCGAACTGGCTTCCCGGCACAACCTGATCGGCATTGCCGAGCCCGTCAAATTTGAAGTAATTGACGTCGTACTTCTCCACCATCTGTTTGCATGCAGCTTCAAAACGCGGGAAATAACGGGGCCCAGACAGCGCGAGGCCGTCCTTCACGATGGCGAATCCGTTCTTTCGTCCGGTGGCCACGCGCTCCGGCTTTTCTTTGTCGTAACCACCCCAGGGAGAAAACCACACGCCGATACCGGAACCAAACCGAGCGGCGGCTGCCCGTTCCGGCGTAAAGCCCTGCGGGAACCCGGCCTTGAACTGCCAGACTGTATCGGTGCGATCCCAGCCGTCATCGAAGACGAAGGAATTGAGATCGACATGGCGCTGTTCAACGAGTTCCTTACCAAACGCCTGGATCCGATCGAGCGCCTCCGCACTGTCGTAGGCGGCATTATGCTCCGCGTTACCGTAACCGATGTCGTACCAGGTGTTGTAGTTGAGAAAGGGCTGATAGGGACGGGGCCGCTCCCGCTCGAGATAATGAGCAAACGTGCGGCGCATCTGGCCCTCCGGCGCCACTCCGACAACCGATGCATAGGTAATCTTCTCCCCGGCTCGCAGCGGAAGCTTTCTCAGCAGAGTTTCGCTGAGGTGGCCATTCACCACTTGCGATTGGTAGAAGGGAAATTCAATGGCAAAGAACGCGGTGCTGTCGGTGATCGGCGAGCCATCGACGGTGCCTGCGACGCGCGCCCCAGCATCCCTGTAGTCGTTCATACGGACGCCGGTAATCCATAGGTCTTTGCTGTTCGCCTGGAGCGTAACTTCCTGCCGAAAATAGGCAGAACCCTGCCGGAGAATCCCGCACCATCTGGCATGCAGCGAGGACTTCACGTCGGCAAGCTCCGCGCATGCCCGTTGGCCGGGTTCACGCTCGCTCAGGCGCTCGGTTTTGAGATTTGGCGTCACCTTCTCGACGGCCAAAGGTTGAATCTCGCGCATGTTGCTCGCGGTCAGAAGGTGCCCGTCCTTGAAAGAAACCGCAAATGCCTCCGGAAGGACGATGGTCCTTCCGGTTGTGCGGTCCTCGATGGTGACTTGTCCCAGGTGCTGGCTGGCCGAGGCTATGTGCACGACGATATGGCTGTTCTGCAGCGTCCTGGCCGCGTCTTGGCTGGGCTGCTGTGCGAAGACCGGGAGCATGGAGGAAGACAGGAGAAGAGAGAGAACAACGGAGGCGGGCTCTCGCGACCCAAGAAGTCTGACTACGGTTCTGCTTGTCCCCACGACGCGGTCCATCATCTCTACCTGTTCTCCCTGTTCTATCTGTTGTAAAGCATTGATCTGCCGCCGGACCGTGAAGCCTGGGGCATCGCGGTCCGGCGGCAGGTTGGTTTAGAACGACAGCTTGGCCGCGAACTGCATGATGCGGGGCTGGGAGGTTC
>DAIDLI010000019.1 GCA_027449545.1 Acidobacteriaceae bacterium
GACCGCCACCCGCAGGCTATTGCATCTTGGTCACTGTCACTTCGAGCTGCATCGATCCCTTGCTGTCCAGGGAGTCGGATTTAAAGACAACGGTAGGTTTGCCGACCGGCACCAGCACATCGCCGTTCCAGACATTCTGACGGAGAACTGGCTTGGAGGCCCCTGCCACCACTCTGGGCGCGTCCATGCTGCTCACGTCCGCAATCAGATTGAAGGCAAGATCTTTTCCGTCTTCATGAATATCACTGGCGGTGATCTTTGTTCCGATGTCGATGTACTGGAATTGGTCCCCGCCCGTGGTGATGGGGATCTTGGAGCCGACGGTAATCGAACTGTGGCGCCGTCCCACAGCGTCGGCTGTGGTGGTAAATGAGCGGCTGTTCACCGGCTTGCCGGCCGGATCGAGCTCTTCGAGAACAAACTCGAGACGATAGAAGTCGGCAGGCTGGGCAGCCTCCGCGCGGTGGGCAGAATCTGCAGGTTTCGGTCCTTGCTGGGCAGGCGTGGAAACCGCGAATACCGTGACCAGCACGAAAAGAGCAAAGCAGGCAGCAAGTTTGCGCATGAGGTTCTCCTTAGTTTGTGTTCGCGCCCTCAGTGAAGGCATCGATGGACAGGGCATGGATGGAGGCGAGAGACATCGGACTCTGCCCCTGCTCCGATTCGGCAAGAGCTTGCTGGGCCGCGGGCGGCGCATGCGCAACGTAATCGGCGAGTGCGCGCTCCTGCGGGGTCGGCGGGGTGGGGGTTGGGAATACATCGAGCTTAGGAAGTCGGCGCTGACGGTTCGCCGCTGCGGTCAAGCGAGGATGCCGACTGTGGCGATCGATGGGGCTCGCGGCTTCCGCTTTCTGAAGGGTGAGCTGACCGGAGCGAGCTGTCATGCTCCCTGGCTTGCCGATTTCGGCGTTCTCGAGGACGGGCGCACGGCGCGCTTTTGCGCCCCAAGGGCCAAAACCGATGAACAGCAACACGCAAATTGCCGCAGGGACTGCGATCGCAGCCCAGAGGATACAGCGGAGACGAAGACGCCGGTGTGAGGGCTCCTGAGCGACCCGCGCGAGGATGCGTGGAGCAAGTTGCGTGCCCAGGGCGGGATCAGCATAGGTTTCCAGAGCCGCGTCAATGAGGCGGTCGAGATCGCGATCGTCAGACATAACGAGCACCCTCCAAACCGGCGAGTTTGCGGCGCAGCATCTGGCGTGCCCGCTGGAGGCGTGTGCGCACCGTGCCATCGGGAACCCCCAAAATCCCACCGATCTCGCGTGAATTCAGCTCTTCGAACGACGAAAGCACCAGCGGCAGACGAAGCTCTTCGGGCAGCGAATCAATGGCGGCATGAACCACGGCGTGCCGGTTGGCAGCCACGGCGATAGCCTCCGGCCCCAGGCGCGGCGAAGCCGGCTCGCTCTCGGATGCCGAGCCCTCGTCCCAGCAGAATCCGGACGCGCTCTCCGGCGGCCGCGAGGCGGAGCGGCGGCGGGCATCAACCGCTGCGCGCCAGGCCACCCGAGCAAGAAATGCCTGCTCGTTCTCGACATTCCGCCAGCCGCCGTTGCGATAAAGCTTCAGAAAGGTCTCCTGCACGACATCCTCAGCATCGTGGGAATTGAGAAGGACGGCATAAGCGACCCGGAAGACAAAGCGCGCCCGGCGCTGTACCAGGGAGGTGAATGCCGCATCCTCAGCGCTCACGAGGCCTTCCCCATTCCGCAACTGCGGCCAGACCATTCCCCCCGAGGTGCAAGCATCCCAATCCATCCTCGCTCCAGTTACACACGCTAAGACGAGCGGAGTTTTGCAGGTGTTCAGATATTTTAGGGAATATTCCAGATGCCGGTTTGCGATTGCGCTGAGGCGCCCTCTGGGCACGCAGACACCGTGCGTGGCCGCAGGCCGGCTCTCGAGTTCTCAAACCGCTGGTGATCTGTCTGCTACCGCGTCGGCAGCGGATGGGTGGGCGGGTGACCTGAGGGAGGCAGCGGCCGGATCTTGCCGCCGTTGGCCCAGCTCAGGGCCACGAACCAGCCGATGATTGTCCAGCCCAGCAGAACGTTGACCACCACGATCCAAACACAGGACTGGCAGTTGCGATAGATGGCTACGATGGTGGGCAGTAGGTAAATCCCGAGCATCACCAGGGCCATCAGGAAATTCACCGGGGCCAGCAGGTTTTCTACGTGCTCCGCGAGCCCGACCAGGAGGAGCAGCAGCGCCAGAAAGCCAAAACCTGCAATCATGATCAGGCGGAACAGCTTGCTATCCATCGTCCACCTCCCCAATTGCGCCCCTAGTCTAGCCCCGAAACGGAGCGCGCGCAAGGATGCCGGCGACACGCGACCGGTCCGCGCTCCGATCGAGAAATGCGCGGCGCGAAAACGGTTTTCCACATGACGGCTTGGTGACAACTTGATCGCTCGGTAGTCAAAACCCGTGTTCTGAGATGATTACCGTCAACGCGCTCACACGCAGGTATTCCCATACCGTTGCCGTCGATCAAATCTCCTTTACGGTCGAGAAGGGCCAGATCGTCGGCTTTCTGGGCCCAAATGGCGCCGGCAAAACCACCACCATGCGGATGCTCACCTGCTTCCTGCCGCCCACCTCGGGCACCGCGCAGGTCGCAGGCTACGACATCCTCGAGCAGTCGCTCCAGGTCCGCAAGCGCATCGGCTATCTGCCCGAGACGCCTCCTCTCTATACCGACATGGAGACGGCCGAGTACCTGCGCTTCGCCGGCCGACTGAAGGGCATGTCGGGCCAGGAGCTGGACCGGCGCATCGAGTACGTGCTGGGCCGCTGCTCGGTAGCCGACGTCCGCAACAAGCTGCTGGGCAAGCTCTCCAAGGGCTATCGGCAGCGCGTCGGGCTGGCCGCCGCCATCCTGCACAATCCCGACGTGCTTATCCTCGACGAGCCCACCGCCGGCCTCGATCCCAAGCAGATCAACGAGACCCGCGACCTGATCAAGGACCTGGCCGGCGAGCACACCATTATTCTGAGCACGCATATCCTGCCTGAAGTGGAGCAGACCTGTCAGCAGGTGGTCATCATTAACAAAGGCAAGCTGGTGGCCACCGATTCGGTCGCCAACCTGCAAAGCCGCGCCCGCGGCGTCGAGACCACCATCCTCGAAATCGCCCCTGCCGGGGGCGGGCTTCTGGACGACCGGATGCCCCCGGTCCCCCGCATTTCGGGACCTGGGAAACCACAAACCTCGGTCCTGGATATCGATCGCATCCAGCGCACTCTCACCCAGGTCCCCGGCGTCAGCCGGATTCTTCTCAGGGAACAGCGCGACAACTCCGCCATCTTCGAAACCGAGAGCCCACGCGGCGCGCTGGTGCGCGGCGATCTGGCGCGCGCCGTCATCGCCGCCGGCTGGGACCTGAATGAGCTGCGGCCGGGCGCCATGAGTCTGGAAGAGATCTTCCTGCGGCTGACTGGCGGCGACGTCGCCCAACCTCAACTTGTGCCGCCGCCAGCCGCTCCGGAGGAACCCGAAGCCCACCAGGAGCCGAACGCATGAAGAACATCTGGATCATCTTCTCCAAGGAGATGAAGAGCTACTTTGCGTCGCCCATCGCGTGGCTGCTGCTAACGCTCTTCGCCGTCGTCTTCGGTTACTTCTTCTGGACCGCGCTCGAGTTCTTCACCACCATGAGCATGGAGATCCAGATGAGCGGCCAGGCCTACCCCATCAACGTGAATGAGCAGGTCATCCGGCCGCTGCTCGGCAACGTGAGCGTGCTGGGGCTCTTCTTCATTCCCCTGATCACCATGCGGCTCTTCGCCGAGGAGAAGCGTACCGGCACCATCGAACTGCTGGCCACCTCGCCGGTGCGCGATGTCGAGATCATCCTGGGCAAGTGGCTGGCGGCGCTGGGGCTCTACGCCTGCATGCTCTTCTTCACCGCCATCAACTTTGCGTTTCTATTTCACTATGGCAAGCCTGACTGGAAGCCGCTGCTGGTCGGCTACCTGGGCCTGCTCTTGCAGGCGGGTGGATTGCTGGCGCTGGGCACGTTCATCTCGACGCTCACGCGCAACCAGATCATCGCCGGCGCGGCCACCTTCGCGGTCTGCCTCTTGCTGTTTGTGTTCGCGTGGGTGAGCGGCTTCAACTCCGCCACCTGGGCCACCGTGTTGGCCTACTTCTCCGTGGCGACGCACGATGAGTCCTTCGCTCGCGGCGTGCTCGACCTGAAAGACTCTATCTACTATCTCAGCGTGATTTTCCTGGGGCTCTTCTTCACCGCCCGCTCCATGGAAGCGCTGCGCTGGAGGTCTTGAGAAACGGGAATGGCGAATCAGTGGAACAAGGCGAGGCAGACCCGTTATGCGCTCTATGCGGTGCTCTACATCCTGGTGGTGATCGCCGCCGCGGTCATCGTGAACGTGCTGGCCAACCGCTACGACAAGACCTGGGACTCCACCTCAAACAAGCGCTACAGCCTCTCCGAGGAGACGCACAAGATCGTGGGCGGCCTTAAACAGGACGCCACCATCCTCTACTTCAACCAGAGCACGCGCTTCGCCCAGGCGCGCGACCTGCTCGATGAATACAAGAACCTGTCGCCGCGCGTGCGGATTCACTACGTCGATCCCGACAAGAACCCGGCTCTCACCCGCGCCGACGGCGTGCAGAACATGGGCACGGCCATTGTGCAGATCGGCGATAGAAAAGCTACCGCGACCGCCTTCTCCGAAGAGGGCATCACCGGCGCCTTCATTCGCGACATCAAGACCAACACGCGCACCGTCTGCTTTGTCACCGGCAGCGGCGAGCACCAGATCGACGCGAGCGGCCGCGACGGTCTCTCCGAGTTCAAGACCGATCTCGCCAAGGAAAGCTATCAGACGCAGTCGATTGATCTGCTCAGCAAGGCCCAGGTGCCGGCGGATTGCACGGTGGCGGTCGTCGCCGGCCCCCAGCACGACTATCCGCTGACCGAGGTGGACGCGATCCAGAAGTATGTGCAGGGCGGCGGCCGCGCCATGTTCCTGCTCGATCCGCCGCTGAAGGGCCGCGTCACCAATATCGCCGCCAATGACGCGCTCGACAGCATGCTCTCGGGCTGGGGCATCACGCTCCAGAAGGACCTGGTGCTCGATCTCAACCCGATCGGCCAGATCACCGGCACCGGTCCCGAAATTCCGCTGGTCACCAGCTACGATTCCCAGCCCATCGTCGACGATCTGCGCGGCAACGCCACCGGGTTCCCGCTGTCGCGCTCGCTCGATGTGCACGACACGCCGCACACCACCGTGCAGGCGCTGTTCAGCTCGTCCAGTTCCAGCCTGGCCGACACCGATCTGGCCGCCACCGAGGTGCGCGTCAACGATCCCAGCAACCGCAAGGGACCGCAGACGCTGGGCGCGGCGGGTACTTACAACGCCGGCAAGGCGGGCGCGCAGGGCCGCTTCGTGGTGATCGGTAGCTCCACCTGGATCACAAACAGCTTTCTTAACTTCAACGGCAACGCCGACCTGGCGGTCAATGCGATCAACTGGCTGGCCTCCGATGAGGACCTGATTTCGATTCATCCCAAGGCGCCGGATAACCGGCCGGTGACCATGACCAAGGCGCAGATGGCTCTGGTGCGCATCACCAGCCAGTTCATTTTGCCGCTCATCATGATCGTGCTGGGCACGCTGGTCTGGTGGCGTCGCCGGCGCGGCTAGATTGCGAATCCAGCTTTTGGCTCGCGTGCAGTATCCCAGGTCTCCAATTCGAGACCTGGGTACCTTGGAACCTCTGCTATGAAGAGCGCAAAACAATTTCTAGGCCTTATCGTCGCCGTCCTCGTCCTCGGCGCACTGTCGGGTGTTTTGTATTGGTCCAACCGTCATCCCACTAAGAATCCGGTGGCCCCGTCGCTCCAGGGCGGTCCTGTTGTAATGAAGGTCAACCCCGCAAAGGTGACTGCCATCGCGATCACTCCCAAGGATGCGCCGCCGATTGAACTCGCGAAGCAGACGAACGGCACGTGGCAGATCACCGCTCCCGAAAAGCTGCGCGCCGACGGCAGCACCGTGGTGGAGATGCTCGAAAACATCGCGCCGCTTCATGCCCACAGCGTGGTGGAAAACAATGCGAGGGACCTGAAGAGGTTTGGGCTCCAGAAGCCAACGCTTCAGGTAACGATCACCTCCCAAGGCGGCACAACACAGAAGCTGCTCTTCGGTGACAACACTCCCATTGGCGGCAATGTCTACCTGATGCTTGCGGGCGCCCCGCGCGTCTTCGCCGCCTCAGAGGAGCTCAAGAGCGAACTCGGCCAAAGCGTCACGGAGTTGCGCAACAAGCGCCTGATCAGCATTCCGGCGGACCAGATGACCAGCATCGAACTCTCCCATGCCGGGCAGACCATGGTGCTGGCACGCGCGGGCTCCACCTGGGCGCTGAAGAAACCGGCGCCTTACCGTACCGACACCATCGCCGCCGACAGCCTTGCCTCCGCGCTGGGCAATGCTGTCATGGACGCCAGCCAGCCTGGCCAGAAGCAGGCGGTGGCCGCTTTCACGCATGGCACTCCCGTCGCCAGCGTGAAAGTGACTGGCCCCAAGGGCGAACAGCAGACCCTTGAGATTCGCAAGGATCATGGAGCCGACTACGCGAAGTCGAGCTTCGTGTCCGGCGTCTATCAAGTAGATTCGTATCTGGCCGATGCCATGGCCAAAACCGTGAACGACTTGCGCAACAAGCAGCTCTTCGCGTTCGGCGACAGCGATCCCGATTCGATTGACATCCAGGCCGCCAATCCAAAAGAATCCGGAGCGGAACTCCGCAACGCACAGGGCTGGTGGCGCGACGGCAAAAAAATGGACCTCGCCAAGGTGGAGTCGCTCGTCTCCGCGCTGCGTGAGCTTTCGGCAGTCACGTTCGCCAGCAACGGCTTCACCAAGCCGATGCTCACGATTACGGTGAAATCGAACGGCGGAAACCGCGTCGAAAAGGTCGAGATCGCAAAGAACTTGAGCCAATATTACGCGCGGCGCGGCAACGACCCTTCGCTCTACTTGCTGGACGGCGGCGCAGTGGAAGGCATCGAGAGCGCAGCCGCTGCCATTCAATAAAGGCTGCGCAATGGAATTTTTCAGGAAGACCAGTCAGCAGCTTGTCTGGCTGGTCTTCCTGAATGCTGGTGTTGACCCCCACGCCTCAGAAGCCGGACGGAGGAGCGCACGTTCTCCATTCCCTGCATCCGAATCGTGTTTCTAATGTATATAGCTTGTGTCTAGGTATAGGTTCTGCCTGCCGGCAACGCCCAACTGTTCTTTGTGGCCGACTCGACAACAGATACCGGAAGCGAAGAACCACTGTCAAGACTTTTTTACACAAATGATTAGTTTTTCTGAAAACGACTTTTCTCACGCTCGCCTCCGGCGCACGACTCCACCGGGATCGTGCCCGTCTGTAGCCGAAACCGCTAAGGCTGGGGTTCTTGGCCCGGCTTCCGGCCTGCAATCCTGTTCCAGCGCGCCAGCAAGCCGGGATCGCAGACGTGAGTCTTCTCTGCGCTCTGCAAGTCAGCTTCCCAGATGGATGTGCAGACGGTGACATAACACGTGCGGCAGATGGATTCCATAGTGCCGTCGCGGTTTTCGCGATGTACGAAGGACGAGGGATTCGAAGAACCCATAGCACGCCTCCAGACCAGATCGCGTTGTCCGGTCCTTCCAATCGGGGGGATTAACCATAGTTTACCTCCATCCCGCTGGCAGAGCACTCTTTCCGCCGGACAGCCGGGTAGCCCCCCGCATGATTCAATAGGTATATGACACGAGTGGCGCGACTCATTCTCGCACTGATCGTGGGCCTTGCGGTGCTGACCTTTGCGGCCTCCGGAGTGGTGGAGTCCACGGTCCGCCAGTGGTCGGAGCGCGACATGGAGGCTCGCGCCCTGCTGGTGCTCACCGGTGCGCGTCCGGCTCTGGCCGATGCCTGGTACGATCCCGCTGCCCTGAATAAACAACTGGATGCTCTCGACAGCGATCAGCGGGTGATCGGCGTGGCCGCCTGTGGAGAGGACAATGCCACCCGCGCCAGTACCGCTGATTTCCCCGCCGCCTTCGGCTGCACCGACGTCGGGCCCCGCGTCCGCGATCTGGAGAGCAGCTTTACGCGCAAGCCGCGAGACTGGAGTATCGTAGCAACGCTGCCCACCGGACTTGCGCTGGTCAGCGCCATGCCGGTCCAGGTCAACGGCCAGACCCTCGGCTTCGCCATCCTGGTCCACGATCTCAGCTACATCGATACCCGGCAAAGGCGCGCTCAGACCTTCCTGCTCGCCATCTTCGCCGCTCTGGCGATCATGGCCTTCGGAATTCCGATTCTGGTGAACCGCCAGGCGCGGCGCGAGTGGAGTCTGGAACTGCGCGATCTGCTCCGCGGCCGCGGCAAGCAAAACCGCGAGTTCCAGCCTATCCTCACCGATATGCGCGAGCTGATCGGCCGCATCGTCAACGAGCGCGAGGATGATCCCGGCCGTTGGACCGCCGAGCGGTTGAAGCACACCCTGAATCGCTATCTCCAAGGTGAGAAGGTGGTGATTCTCGCCAATCGCGAGCCCTACATCCATCACCGCACGCCCAGCGGCGCGATCGAGGTGCAGCATCCGGCTAGCGGCTTGGTCACCGCCCTCGAGCCCATCATGCGCGCCTGCTCCGGCGTGTGGGTGGCGCACGGCAGTGGTAATGCAGACCGCGACACGGTCGACCGCCGCGACCACGTCCGTGTCCCGCCCGGCGAGGAGTCTTACTACATTCGGCGCGTGTGGCTCACGGAGGAAGAGCAGCAGGGCTATTACTACGGCTTCGCCAACGAAGGGCTGTGGCCGCTCTGCCATGTGGCCCATGCCCGGCCCATCTTCCGCGTCGACGACTGGAACCACTACAAGTCCGTCAACCAGAAGTTCGCCGACGCCGTTTGCAGCGAGGTCGATTCCGAAGACCCCATCATCCTGATTCAGGACTACCACTTCGCGCTGGCGCCGGCCATGATCCGCAAGCGGCTGCCTGCCGCTACCGTGATCGTCTTCTGGCACATTCCCTGGCCCAACGATCAGCGCATCGGCATCTGCCCCTGGCGCAACGAGCTCTTGGAGGGCCTGCTGGGAAGCAGCATCCTTGGCTTCCACACTCAGTTGCACTGCAACAACTTTCTCGATTCGGTGGACCGCTATCTGGAGACCCGCCGCGACCGCGAACACAACGCCGTGGTGCGCCAGGGCCACCGGACTCTGATCCGTCCTTATCCCATCGCCATCGAGTGGCCGGTACGCTGGGTCGAGGAGGCAGACAGCTTGGAGGAGTGCCGCAAGCGCGTGTGGCACGATCTCGGCCTCAAGCCCGACGCGATGCTCGGCATCGGCGTAGACCGCCTCGACTACACCAAGGGGGTCGAGGAGCGGCTGTTGGCAGTGGATCGCCTCCTTGAGCGCTTCCCCGAGTTTCGCGGCCGCTTCAGCTTTGCCCAGCTCGCCGCGCCCAGCCGCGTCAAGATCCCGCGCTACCAGGAGCTCAACGATACGGTCGAGCAACTGGCCGAGCATATCAATAACCGCTGGGGCCACGGCGACTACAAGCCCATCCTGTTGCTGCGCCGCCATCACGAGCCGCCAGAGGTGTTCCGTTTTTACCGCGCCGCCGACCTTTGCTACGTCAGCAGCCTGCATGACGGCATGAATCTTGTCGCCAAGGAGTTTGTGGCCGCGCGCACCGACCTGAAGGGCGTGCTGCTGTTGAGTGAGTTCACCGGCGCCGCCCGCGAGCTGACCGAGGCGCTCATCGTAAATCCCTACGATCTGGAGGCCAGCAGCGAGGCCATGGCCCTGGCCCTCACCATGCCCGCCGATGAGCAACGCGACCGCATGCGCTCCATGCGCGCGCTGATCAGCCAGTTCAACGTGTATCGCTGGGCAGGCAACATGCTGGTAGACGCGGCCCGCCTGCGCGACGCCGAGCGGGTATCGGCCCGCCTCACCGATCCCAATCACATCAGCACAGCCGTTTAAGGCTGTGAGCCAGTAGCTGGTAGCCGGTATCTACCGGCTACCAGCTGAAATTTAGAATCCCGGTCGCGGCCCGCCTTCCTCATGCCTGGGCGGAACGTACGCCTCAGGATTCAGTTGGCCGCGATGGCAGGTGCCGCAGGTCAGCGGCGCCGGCTCCGGCTCGTTCTTGCCCTTATCGGCCTTCTCGTCCAGATCCTTCACCTTGGCGATGTAGTCCGTCCTGTCGGCCATGGTCATCTTCACCATGATGCGGGCCATCTCTTTGCGCGGATTGGCGTCGCTGGCAAAGTCCAGCTCCGGCCGGCCGTGCGCGTTCTTGCGGTGATCGGGGTACTCGGCATGGCAGGCGTCGCAGTGCTGGCCCAGGTCGCCGGCCCAGCCGCGCATGATCTTGCGCACCTGCTCGCCGGTCAGGTTCTTGGGCAGCACCTTCAGGTTCTTCGGCTTCGGGAAGTGATGCCCGCCGGGGCCTTCCTGCGCCGCGGCGGTGACGGCCATCGCGCCGGCCAACAGGCAGACGGCAACTGCGGGTGAGACAAAGCGGGAGATTCTCACGGACTTCGACCTCTTGATGGATGTGGGGAGATGAAGCTTCTTGTTTCTAGGACGGAATTCTAGCCGATTAAGACGCGCCGGCCCACCAGACGCCGCGGTCCGGAGACGCAGCGGTGGCCTTCGAGATGAAAGCGCAGTGGCAGCTCCACCGCGTGGCGGATGCCGATGCGCGGGGTGGCCAGGCACTCCGTCACGCGGAAGCCGTCGTCGCGCACCTGGAGGGCTGAGTCAGAAGCCAGCAGGTCGAGGCCGTTATGCTCGGCCCGCGTCACGTTCAGCGCCTGGCAAAGCCGGCTGGGGCCGCTGGTCAGCATCTCGGGTGCGGCATCGAGGTCGAGTCCGCGGTTGCGCGCCATGGTCTCCAGGCCGGAGAGCGGCTCCACGGCGCGCAGCAGCACACAGCCGGCACGGCCCTCCGCCTCGCAGGAGATATTCACGCAGAAGTACTGCCCATAGATGGAGTAGACATACGCGTGGCCCGCCGGGCCAAAGAGCACGGCATTGCGCGGCGTGGGCCCGCGATGCGCGTGAGCCGCCGGATCGGGCGTAGCATGATCCGGCCCCAGATAGGCCTCTACTTCCACGATCCGCGCCATCATCGGCGCCTTCCGGCCCTTTACCTTGCGGACCAGCAATTTGCCCAGCAGCAGCGGAGCGACCAGTTCGGGCGCACGCTCGAAGAAGCTGCGCGGCAACAGCCTGCCGGGCAGACGCGCTGAACCCGCGTTGTATTGTCGAGGCATCCTAATCCGCCTGTTCCTGCACCCCCCTCCCCCCTCGCCCCCCCGGGGGGCTGCCAAAAGTGCGAAAGTTCCTTGCTTTCAGCAGGATAAGGGGTAGACCTGCGAGCTAATATCCTTTCTTTCAGAAACTTAGGTTCTCTTGATCCCGACGAGGGACAAGAGCCGCTCTCTGTTCCGAGACCAGTGTAGCGAAGGTCGGGCAATGACTCGCAATGCAGGAGAGGAGTTTCTTGCCAGACTCGTTTCCCTACCAAAGCGGTCAGCGGCTGGGAGGCGTGGGGGCTTGTGGGGGCTTTTATCGATTTCGATCCCAATCACTACCTGGGTCTGGAGGGCGATGCGCGCTGGCTTACCTTCGGTGGATTTGAGGGCTCGACGGAGAGCAGCTATCTTGCAGGTCCGAAGGCCTTCTTTCTGCAGCGGGGACGATTTCGGCCCTATGGCAAACTGCTCATCGGCGCGGCAAAGATTCACTACCCTTTTGCCATCGGGGATGCAACCTACTTCGCGCTCGCGCCGGGAGCAGGCACGGAATACCGGCTGAGTCACCGGTGGCGATTACGCGTCGAGTACGAGTATCAGATGTGGTTGAGCTCGCCGGGCTATGCCAACGAACCCAACCATGAACTGACCCCGAACGGCTTCCAGATCGGCGTGATGTACAGGATCCTGCGCTAACGCTCCCAGTCTTTATGCCCTGCTCCCTGCCTCACCGGTGCTTGATGAAGCCGCCGGTGTGCAGTTCGGCCATGGCCTGGCGGATCTCTTCCTGGGTGTTCATCACAATGGGGCCGTACCATGCCACCGGCTCTTCAAGCGGCTTACCGCTGACGAGCAGGAAGCGAATACCTTCGGGGCCGGCCTGGACCACGATCTCGTCGCCGCGATCGAAGAGAACCAGCGAGTGGTTCTTCGCGTCATAGACGGGCGCGGCGTTGGGATCGACCGCCGATTCCGTCAGCACAGCCTGCGGGTCGGAAGCATCGCGGAAGGTGCCCGAGCCGGCGAAGACATAGGCAAAGGCATTGCGCGTGGTTTCGACGGCGATGCGCTTCTTCTTGCCCGGCGGTACGGAAATATCGACGTAGCGCGGGTCCGCGGCCACACCTTCCACCGGACCGCGCTGCCCCCAGAATTCGCCGCAGATGATGCGCGCCTTCGTACCATCGTCCTCCGTGACCTCGGGGATCGCCGCGGAAGGAATGTCCTGGTAGCGCGGCTCCGTCATCTTGAGCGCCGCGGGCAGGTTGGCCCATAGCTGGAAGCCGTGCATGCGGCCGTTGGCGTCGCCGCTGGGCATCTCCTGGTGCAGGATGCCGCTGCCCGCAGTCATCCACTGCACGTCGCCGGCAGTCATGCGGCCTTTGTTGCCCAGGCTGTCGCCGTGCGCCACCTCGCCGGCCAGCACGTAGGTAATGGTCTCGATACCGCGGTGCGGGTGCCAGGGGAAGCCGGCGATGTAATCCGCGGGGTTCTCGTTGCGGAAGTCGTCCAGCAGCAGAAACGGATCGAACTGGTGCGTTTTGCCAAAGCCAAAGGCGCGCTGCAGCTTGACGCCGGCGCCTTCGATGGTGGGCTTGGGTTGAATGATCTCCTGCACCGCGCGCAGAGACATGGCCGACCTCCTGGGGACGTACTGTTGACTACCTGATAACTATCAGATGTGCGAAGGGCCCGGAGGATTCAGAGACGGGGAAGCGGACAAGAGGCTGGCGCACCGGTTCCGATGCGCCTCCGCTGTCCACTGTCCACTGTTCACTGCTTGATGAACTGGGCGTCGATGGCGAGGGCGACGTCTTCGCCGACCAGGACGCCGCCGGTTTCGAGGGCCGCGTTCCAGGTGAGGCCGAAGTCCTTGCGGTTGACCTTGGCGGTAGCGGAGAGGCCGATGCGGGTGTTGCCCCAGGGGTCCTTGCCGGGCGCGCCCGGGCCGTCAACGGTAAATGTCACCGGCTTGGTGACGCCGTGCATGGTGAGGCTGCCGGTCACCTTGTGTTCACCCTCGCCGAGGCGTTCCACGCCGGTCGATTCGAAGGTCATGTGGGGGAACTGGGCGGCATCGAAGAAGTCGGCGCTCTTGAGGTGGGCGTCGCGCTGATCGTCACCGGTGGAGAGCGTGCTCACATCGATGGTGGCGCTGATTTTGGAGCGGCTGGGGTTGCTCTCATCGAGGGTCAGCGTGCCTTTGAGGCCACGGAAGCTGCCCTTCACGTTGGAGATCATCATGTGCTTGACCTTGAACTCCGCCGAGGAGTGGGCGGGGTCGAGGTTCCAGGTGGTGACAGCGGCGGGAGAGCCGGCGGCGGTGGACATGGGGCGTTACCTCCAGGATTACGAATTCATGCAGCAGGTGATTGGATGTGGAGCAAGCAGCGATAGGTTCAACAAATAATGTTGCTGGCGATCAACAGGCTGGGGCAGCGCTGGGTACGCCGTGGTAACTCACTCCAGTTGCTCCGCATAAAATGCGTTGTTGCCGGTGCGCAGGTCGCGACCGTAAGAAAACACCAGGCCCATGCCCAGCACACTCACCTTGAGCGCGGCGCCGGTGTCGAAGAGCCACTGGTGCGAGCCGAGCTGGATGCCGGGATCGGCGATTCTGCCGATGTCGAGCAGTGGGCCAAGACGCACGGCGACGAGGCCGTTTGAGTAGAGTTTCTTGTCCATCTCCCAATTGTGCAGGAGGTACTCGCGGCCCAGCGGAGCGCTGCCCTTGCGGCCGTCGCGGGTGCCGATGTGGGCGTGCATGGGCAGGTTGTTGTCGCGCTCCAGGCCGAGAATGTACAGCTCATCGAAAGGCGCCTGCCCGAAGATTCGGCCTACGCGCAGTTGCTGGGTTGTTTCGTAGTCGTCGCCCTGGCGCTGAGGGAACCACTGCCAGCCGAGGGATGCGGTGAGCTTGCCAAAGCTCTCGGGTGGCTGCGACCACAGCCGCGCTACTTCAGCAGAGGCGCCGCTGCGCAAGGCGAAGCGCCGTTCGGGAAGGCGCCATAGCGTTCCGTCCATCTGCGCGCGCTGCTTGAGCTGGTACCCCGAGGCGAGTATCTGCGGCGTTAGGACGGTTCCCGCATTCACGCTGCGGAAATCGCGATGCGAAAGCTCCGCGCCGGCGCGCCAGCCGAGGCTACCGCTGGCGAACGACTCCACGTTGAAGCCGCCGCGCTCGGTGCGCATGTTGAACGCGGCTTCCAGCGGCGCGGGGCCGGTGAAGCTGGGCAGGATCGCCCAGTTCTCATTGCGCAGATCAGTCCACGCCTGCCAGCGGTATTTTGCGCCGTGCACGAGCGGGCCGGAGATGCCGGCAAAGACGCGGCGCTTCTGCGCGTCCCAGCGCAGCATGGAGTCGATGTTGATGGCCTGGCGGCGCAGGTTGAAGTAAGCCGGCTGGACCTCCTGGAAGGGCAGGCCGCGCGTGAAGACCAGCAGGCGCGTCCATCCGCTGCCGCCGAAGCCGTTGAGCTCGTGGGCGCGCAGCTCTGCGTTGAAGCGGCCGTCATCGCGCGCATTGAGATCGAGCTGGAACCGGGGAAAGATGCCCAGGCCGCGCAGCCGCGATTCGGTGGCGAGATACTGCGGCAGCAGTATGGTACTGGCGGGGGCGAAGGCAAAGGCGTGATCGAGCAAAGCCGGCGAGACGCGCGGTTGCGGATCGTAGGTGAGCGCGGAGATCTGCGGCTTGTCTACGCGGTTCCAGTACTTGAGCGCGGCTTCAAGGTTGTTGTCCAGAAAATACAGGGTAGCCAGGAAATCGTTGGCGTACGCGTCGCGCGGCGTGATGCGCAGCGCGTGGCGCAGCAGCTTTTCGGCGCGGCCGTTCTGCTTCTGTTTGAAGGCGATGCCGGCGAGCTCGATGGGAAAGCGCGCATCGCGTGGCGCCTGCCGCCAGCCCTGGGTAAGGGCTGCTTGTGCGTCAGGCCAGCGGCCCAACTGGGCCAGAGCCATGCCGTAGTCGTAGTTTATCTGCGCGGAGCGCGCTGTAAGAGGAGCGAGCAGGCGCACGATCTCGCTCCAGCGCTGCGCATTGGCGAGCGCATCCAATTCCTTCTGCGGGGGCGGAGTTGTCTGGGCCGCACCGTCTGTGGGCTTCCCACCCGTTTCACGATGAGCCTGCGAAAAGGATGAGGCATGGGGACTCTGACCTGAGGCGAACGCCATGCAGGACAAGAATGCGACGAACAGCAGGGTTTGCGCTGTGCGGCTCAGGGCGCTGGTCAAGGCGCGCTCACCGCGGGCACGGCGAGCAGCGTCCAGTTGCCGGTGGCTTTCCACTCGTGCTCGAACTGGGCGCGGTCCTCTTTGAGCAGCTTGCGTTGGGCGGGATCGTTCAGCAGCACCACGCGCTCGGGATCATTGACACCGGCGACCACGACGTAATGCAGGGAATCCTCGCCTGCCGGCTTGAGCGCCACAATCAACGGTCGCCCCTGGGCAATCTGATGCTCGAGATCGGCCCACTGGCCGGCGAAGGCAAAGGCGCGGTAGCCATGCTGCTTGAAATACCGCAGCATTGCGGAGGCGCGCACATCGTGGTGGTTGGGTTGAAGGCTGCGCTCTATCTGCGGCAGTTCGCCGGCATCCAGCGCGTGCATGCCCGGCTGTTTCTGCCAGTACTGCATCACCATGGCAATGGTGGCCGGGCCGCAGGTGTTTTTGGGCTGCTGAACGAAGGGAACGTCGACCCACACGTTGAGCGGAGCGGGGTGGAGTGGCGCGGCGGCAAAGGCACAGCCGCACAAAACGAGCTGCACAACTACGCCTTGAAGCAGGCGGCGCGCCACGGTTGGTCCTCAGTGTACGGCCACGATGATCAGGATCAGCGCGGCTATCGCGATCAAGATGATGAGCAGATCGTGATCGTTCAAGCTGCCTGCGGCGAAGTCGCTTTGCGCGTTGCGGGCGCGCGCGGCCAGTTGCGACAGCTCATGATCGCTGAGACTGGCGGTGGCGTTTTGCACCTGTTCGGGATTCATGTGCGCGGATTGGAGCGCCTTCTGGGCCTCGGGCGAAGACAGAAAGTCGCGCAACGTCTTTTGATCCTGCAGGCGGGTTTGGGTGGCGCCCTGGGTGGCGTTGTGCAGCTCCTGAGGGCTGACCAGAGGTTGGGTGGCTTGGGCACGTGCAGTTTTCGTGTATCCCATCAAAGCAGCCAGCACGGCTGCGGTGAGCAAGCGCGCGGACTGCCGAATATGAGAGTGCATGAATCGTTACCTCCGGGGGATGTAGGAAACAACTCGATTAGGGTGATTATATCGTGCAAAGCTGCGCGGTCTGTGATGCGCGCCGCCACTGCCAGCAGCCTATTTCAGTGGATGATCCTGAAATGGGATTGTGGCCCATCCAAGAAACTCCTGTCCTGCGGCGGTGTTCTAATAGCGCATGGACCAGACGTCTGCGGCCGGGTCCGGCAATACGGTAGAGCTGAGGCAGAGCGAAGCGCTGATCGGCGACGCCTCGCGACACGCGGCCAACCCTCGCGCCGGGCTCTTCGGTCCTGGCTCGGCAAGCTGGTTCGTGAACCGCGAGTCGGCGGTGTTTCTGGGCGCGGGCCGCGCCGCGCTGCTGCAACTGGCGCACCCCTGGGTGGCGCGCGCGCTCGAAGATCACTCCTCGGTGATGCAGCGGCCGATCGCGCGTTTCCACAATACGTTCCGGATTGTCTACACCATGATCTTCGGATCGCTAGAGCAGGCGCAGGCGGTGGCGCGGCATCTCTACCGGCTGCACACGACCATCCAGGGCGAGCTGAAAGAGAATGTCGCCGGCTGGCCGCGCGGCACGCATTACCAGGCCAACGAGGTGGCCGCGCTGCGCTGGGTATTCGCCACGCTGGTGGAAAGCGCCGAGCTCGCCTGGAGCTGTGCGCTGGGCGCGATGCCTGCGCCGTTGCGCGAACAGTACTACGCCGACAGCAAGATCCTTGCCAGCCTGTTTGGCCTGCGGCAAGAGGATCTGCCCGCCGACTGGAGCGCCTTCGCCGCTTACAACCGGGAGATGCACAACTCCGATCAACTCGGCGTGAGCGAGCTGGCCCGCAGGATGGGACAGGGTCTGCTGCGCGGCGCCGGGTCGTGGATCCCCATTCCGCGCTGGTACCGCGCGCTCACCACAGAGTGGCTGCCGCCGCGTTTTCGCGAGGAGTTCGGGCTGGCGTCCTCGCAGAACGATCATCGCGCGGTGCAGAGCGCAAGCCGCCGCATCCCGCGCTGGTACGCAAAACTGCCTGCCGCCGTGCGCTATGTGGGCCCGTGGCACGAGGCGCAGGCACGGCTGACCGGGCGCGCGGTGGGACCGGTGACGCGGATCAGCAATCGCTTCTGGATCGGGCAGATGCTTCTGCCGTTCGGGAACCACGGCGAACGGCAGTAGACTTCTCATTTCCTATTTTTTGAAATGCGCGATCAGGCGCACAATAGTCTCATGGATCCTCGCGACCTCACACCCGCGGAGCAGTGGGAAGAGTTGAATCGCACTTTTGCCGAACAGCTTCTGGCCTGTCTGGACGAGTGCGCCCGCGGCCGCCACGGTCTGTTTGCCGAGCCTGTCGAGGGCGGCACGGAGCGCGCGTGGCCGGAAGCTGCCCGGCTGCGCGAGTTGGCCGTTGCCCTGCAAAATCTGCTTGCCCAGCAGGGCGAGCGCAATGCGCTTTGCGACGAGTTCCTGGACCTGTGCACCATGCACGGCGAGAGCCATCCCGGCGAGCGCCGCCTGGCACGGCTGTTCCTGGAACGAATCGAACGCGGCGAGGTGGGCACGCCCACGCAAGAGGAACGCAAGCTCTGGTGAATGCGCGGGTTCGATTTACGGCAAGAAACTGCGTCTGAGCATCTGTTGCGGCTTCCTTGGCAGAAAAGAATGTCAGAGTTGCGGGGCTTCGACCCGGCAGACGAATGGACCACGGGGCTGGAGCCCCATGCGACAGCCGGTCCGGAGACCGGCGCTACGCGCGGCATGGCTCCGGCTGAAGATGTGGTGGCAGTTTGGATGGATTGGTGTGCAACCACCAGGTACGGCCAAAACGACGCGCCCCGCGCACGGAGGCGCGGGGCGATGGAAGACTACCGGCGGTTGCCTGATTACCAGCGAACACCTAAGGTGATGGGCAGCTCGCGGGTGCCGGCGCCGATCTTCACCGGGCTCAGGTTAGCTCCGCTGCCCGTACCGCCCGGAGCCGCTGCAATCTTCGGCGAGAGCACATCCAGGTAGCGAACCTCGGCATACAGGCGGAACTTGCTCTCGCCGTACATGCCCTGGAAGCGGTGCTGATAGCCGCCGCCGATGTTCCAGCCGCCCTGGTTGGACGAGAAGTGTCCCACTACCTGGTTGGTCTGTTGAGGACCGCAATAGTAGTAGTAGAAGCAGCCGTAGGTCAGGGTCGGGTTGGAGAAGTTGGTCACCTTGCGGTAGAAGCCGCCGCCACCGGTGACGTAGAGATCATTGCTGTTCTTGGGCCAGATGTCGTAAACGGGAGCCAGGGTGAACGACCAGATGTGATAACGCCCGCTCTGCGCACCAGCTTCGGCAATGATGTGGCCCGGCATCTTGTTATCGATGAACTGATACTCGATTAGCATGGCCAGGTTCTGGTTGATGTTGACGCCGCCGCCCAGGGTGAACTGGCCGCCGTAAGTTACATACTGTTTGTCGCCCGCCGGGCCGGCGATGCCGCCGCCCGCCTCGATGGTGAGCCGGTGCAGAATGTCGTGGCCACCCCATCCGGAGTAGGTGTCGGTGGTGTCGCTATTGTTATCCTGTGCCGCCGCGGGCGTGGGTGCCGAAGGCAGCGCCGCACTGGCAGGAGCCGCACCATCAGCTAGCAGATACGTTCCAGTCCGGCTGGAGGACCAGGTGTCGTTGGCAGATGCCTGGCTGCGAACGGACTGCGCACTCGCCAGACCTGTTGCCAACAAGGCGGCGCATCCAAGTAAAGAGACACGACTCAACAGTGCACTGCGACGAGTACTAGTCATTCTTCGACCTCAAACTTGAATTTGAATTTTTAATGCCCTTGGAGAAAGATCGGTAGGGACCCCCCCAGGTTAGGTTAGACACGGATTCCGACTCTAGGTTGCATATCCCAGGGAAAGGATGGGAGAAGCACGTCTCGGCTCCCGCAACCGCGATTCCATACCGTACCCCCACATGCCCCGAAAAAGCAAGGACCGGAGTTGATCTCCGGTCCTCAGCTGGCTTGCTGGCGAATGGCTAGCCCTGGATATCGAACTGCTCGGGGTGCAGCGACGGGTCGCTCTTGACCAGCACGTTGCGGCCGGTCAGCTCCTCAAAGTCATTGAGCCAGCGGCTGTTGTTGGCCTTCAGCACCTTCACCGTCTCGGGGTGAACGCGCAGCATCACGTCCTGGTTCTCGAAGTGCTTGCGCATCTTGCGCAATTCGATCCAGATCTCGTTGCAGACGGTCGCCGGGCTCTTGACCATGCCGGTGGCCTGGCAGGTGTAGCAAGGCACGCTCAGGGTCCGCTCCAGTGATTGCTTGACCCGCTTGCGCGTGATCGCCACCAGGCCGAAGTCATTGAACTGCAACACCTTGGTGGGTGCGCGGTCGTTCTTGAGCGCCTCTTCGAGCGCGGCCATCACCTTGAATCGGTTCTTGCGCTCGTCCATGTCGATGAAGTCGATGACGATGATGCCGCCCAGGTCGCGCAGCCGGATCTGGCGCACGATCTCCGGCACCGCGTCGAGGTTGGTCTTGAGGATGGTGTCCTCGAGCCGCGCCGACTTGCCGACGTACTTGCCGGTGTTGATGTCGATGGCCACCAGCGCTTCGGTCTGGTTGATGACGATGGACCCGCCCGACTTGAGCCACACCTTCGAGCGCAGCGCCTTGGAGATCTCGTCCTGGATGCCGAAGTGCTCGAAGAGCGGAGTTTCCTTGGTGTAGAGCTTGACGCGCCGCACCAGGCTCGGAGAGAAGCGGTTGAGGAAGCGTACGATGCGCTCGTAGTCCGCCTCCGAATCCACCCAGATGTTCGAGAAGTTGGCGCTGACCTGGTCGCGCAGGATGCGCTCGATCAGCGACAGGTCGTGATAAATGAGCGCCGGCGACTTGGAGGCTTCCGAGCGCTGTTTGATCTCGCTCCACAGGTTCATCAGGAAGCGCAGATCCGCGCGCAGCTCGTCTTCCGAGGCGCCCTCGGCGGCGGTGCGAACGATGAATCCGCCGGAGACCTCGCCGCGCTCGTGGAGCAGAATCCGCTTGAGGCGGTGGCGCTCCTCGTCGGAGGCAATCTTGCGGCTGACGCCGACGTGGTTCACGGTGGGCATGAAGACCAGGAACCGGCCAGGCAGGGCAATATGGCTGGTGATGCGGGCACCCTTCTTGGCGATAGGCTCCTTGGCGATCTGCACCAGGATCTCCTGGCCGGGCTTCAGCAGCTCGGAGATCACCGGCAGATCGGTGGTCTGCATGGAGCGGCGGGAGGGACCGCGGCGCTGCCCGCCCTGGGCTCCGCGCCCGCGGCGTCCGCGATCGCGCTCGCGGCGTTCGCGGCGGGGCTGGCCTGCCGGGGGCTGTTCGCCCGTCTCCTCTTCCTCTTCCTCATCCATCACGTCGAAGGCCTCATCTTCGGCCTCGGCGTCCTTCTGTCCCAGCTTGACCTGGATGCGGTGGTCGAGGTGCGCCTCCTGGAGCATCTCGCCGAGATCGCCGCTGCGGGCCTGGGAGGGCAGCGTCTGCTCCTCGTAGTCTTCGAGGTCCTGGGTCTCCTGCATCTGGCGGCGATGGGACGGCGCGGTCTCATACTCCTCGCCCTCGATCACCTCCTCCTCGATCTTGCCCACACCCGGAGCATAGGACGAGCGCGGAGCGGCCGGAGCGGCGGCCGAAGCCGTGTCAGGCTGCCGCGTCTCAGGCTCAGATTCCTTTCTCCTTTTGCCGCCCAGGCCAAAGAGCCGGAATCCGGACGGGGCCGCCGGATCGATGCGGTGCGAGGCCGAGGCATCGTCTCCCAACTCCCCGGCTTCGTCCTTGTGATCAGTGGCCGCGGACTCTTCTCCCGAAGCCACCTCGGTGGACTCGGCTTCTGAGACCTCTTCCTCAAACTGCGGCTCTTCCTCGGAGAGCGGCTCAAGCTCGACGGGAGCCGTTTGCTCGTTGGGGAAGGCAATCTCGCGCAGCGCGGGCGGCTGTTCTTCCTCCGACTCCAGAAACTCCACTTCTTCGCGAGCATCGGCGGAGCCCTCGGCAAGTTGCTCCCCGGCTTCCGGCTCCGGCTCGGAGCGGCGTCGGCGCGACAGCGTCTCGCCGGGCAGCAAGCCACTCTCCGGATCCCACTCCAGCGGAACCTCAACTATGGTGGACGGCTTGGAAGTGCTCAAAGGACGGGCGGGCGCTGCCTGCTTCGGCCTTTCTGCCTCAGGAGCAGGCGCTCCACCATATTTGGAGAGCGACTCGCCAGGCAGCACAAAGGGCGACTGGGGTACGGGCGCTGCGGCCTTCGGCTCCGCCGGCTGACGAACCGGCTCAACCGGCTCTTCCTCAATGGTTTCCAAATGCCCGGCCGGCTCGGCCAGTGCAGGGGTCTGCTCCTCCGGCTCGATGCGCTGGTCCTGGGCCCCGGCGCGTCCGCGGCGGTGACGCCGTCCGCGCCAGCGACGCCCGCCCTCGGGACGGCCTTCGCCCTGCTCAGCAGCTTCACCGGGTTCCTGCCCGGCCGCTACGGGAGCAGATTCCACCGCAGCTTCGCGGGGCTGTTTGGGCTCGCGCTCGGCGCCTCGGCCGCCGCGCTCTTCTCTTCCGCCACGCTCTTCGCGAGAGCCGCGCTCTTCTCGACCGCCGCGCTCGTGGTGTTCGCGGTGCCGCACCTCGCGTGGGGCTGCCGGAGTGGCCGCGGCCCGCTCCAGCTCGTCTGTCTCTTCCTGGTCCTCGAGCTCGATGAAGTCGGTTACATACAGGAAGGCGTCGCGTTCCAGCCCCAGGTCGACAAAGGCCGACTGCATGCCCGGCAGAACGCGGGTGACACGGCCGTTGTAGATGGAGCCGGCCAGGGTGTATTCGTTTTCGCGTTCGTAGTAGATTTCCGCGAGTTGATCGTCTTCAAGAATCGCAAGCCGCGTTTCATGCGGCGTGCTGGAGATGCAAATTTCCTTTGCCATCGTACCTTTCCGCCCGGCGGCTACTGCCAGCCGGGAACTAGGCCAAGGCTGGATGGAGAGGCACGCAACCGGAAGGGCAGGGGATGAGCGGAATAGAGGAACCGACGCTGGCCGGGAAAGCCTGGTCTACGCGGTGGCCAGCCCCGGGGGGTGGCGAACCACGAAGGAAGCGAACCTGCGAAACGTGATCGATTCCGATGTAATCCGATAGCAGAGAGTT